>CAZLDP010000036.1:0-12346 GCA_964558145.1 uncultured Prolixibacteraceae bacterium
ATATCACTTTGCACTTCGATATGAGGCGCCTTGAAAAAACTCCCCAAAGCCTGGTAAATTACTTCATACACCGATGGAGTCGTGCATCCTGCACCATAAAAAAAGAGCGATCCGGGTTGGATGTCATGACCCCGGAATTCTCCTTCCAGCATGGAAATGATAGATGTTTTACCCTGGTAATAGGGATTAATACCCGGAGTCTGATGGTATTCCCTGACTCCTTCCTGCAGATCAATTACGCACCAGGTAGTTTTGGTGGAGCCGCTGTCGGCAATCAACATTTTCATGAGTATCTTCGTATTTCATCATATACCTCTTTATCCCCGGGCAGGGGAGGTCAAATTTAGGGATAAAATTGCGATTCAAAAAAAAGCATATTTCATCGTGGTGAAAGAAGGATACCTCAGGCAGCTTATTAACTTTACAACCGGTAAACAGGTTGAAAGAGGGTGCCATGAAACCGGGGTGAAATCAACCGGGTTCATGGCTGCCCGGATCAGGTAACTTATTAAACTTTTAATGGATAATACTGGAAAAATGATTAGTTGTTTTCTTGCCGGCGGCGATGCCGCCGATTTGAACCAAACCGTCAGGGAGTTGCGGCAGTCGGCGCTCACCGGCGACATTTTTGTAACCAATCAGGGACGCCTTCGCCGGAGTGACCTTCCTGAAGTCCGTTTACTGGATTCCGGATCTTTCTTATCGACGGAGGCATTGGTAGAGGTGGCGGGCAAGGCTGCTTCCCCTTATATTCTGTTGTACACCAAGCCCCAACCCCTTCTGCCCGGTCCGTGGGCATTAGAAAGGATGGTACAGGTGGCCGGGGATACGGGCGCCGGGCTGGTTTATTCCGATTACTATGCCATGAAAGAGGGAAAGCTGCATCCCAATCCGGTCATTGACTACCAGCCGGGCAGTCTGCGCGACGATTTTAACTTCGGGTCGGTTCTTCTTTTCGATACGACAGCCTTTGAAGAAGCTGTTTCCCGGATGGCAAATCCCTTCAGATATGCCGCACTTTACGATCTCCGGCTGAAAGTGTCGCAACGCCATCCGGTGATCCGAATTCCCGAATTCCTTTATACCGAAACGGAGACCGATTTGCGCAGGTCGGGCGAGAAGCAGTTCGATTACGTGGATCCCCGAAACCGGGCTGTCCAGGTCGAAATGGAGGAAGCCTGTACCCTTCATCTGAAGGCTGTCGGGGGATGGCTGAAGCCGGTTTTCCGGCAGGTCGACCTGGTTGCGGAAGGATTTCCCTGTGAAGCCTCGGTGGTGATTCCGGTACGGAACCGGGTCAGGACCATTGAGGATGCAGTGAGGTCGGCGCTTTCCCAAAAAGCATCGTTCAGCTTTAATCTGATGGTGGTCGATAACCATTCCGGCGACGGAACCACTGAAATTTTAGAAGCCTTGGCCGCAGAGGATGACCGGCTGGTACATATCGTCCCTGATCGCCACGATCTGGGCATTGGCGGATGCTGGACAACCGCCATTATGGATCGGCGGTGCGGGAAATTTGCCATCCAGCTCGACAGCGATGACCTCTATATCGATGACCATGTTATTCAGAAGGTGGTGGATTGCTTTTACAGGGAGGGCTGCGCCATGGTGGTGGGGTCTTACCGGATGGTCAACTTCGCGCTGGAAGAGATCCCCCCTGGGATCATTGACCATAAAGAGTGGACCCCCGACAATGGACCCAACAATGCGCTTCGGGTCAACGGACTGGGCGCCCCACGGGCTTTTTATACTCCTCTCCTCCGCGAAATACGCATTCCCAATACCAGTTACGGCGAAGATTATGCCGTGGGGATCCGCTTGTCGAGGGAATACCGGATAGGGCGTATCTATGAACCGCTTTACCTGTGCCGCCGTTGGGACGAAAATTCGGATGCAGCCCTCGATGTGGTCAAAATGAACAACCACAACCTTTACAAGGACCGGCTACGAAGCATTGAACTGATGGCGCGAATCAGGATGAACAGGTCGTAAAAAAACGACCGGCTCCTGCAAAGTCATCAGGCTATTATTCACCGTAAAACAGGGCGACAGCCCTGGCAGGAGCCCCGTCGCTCCGGTCAATCAGCAGGGGAAGGCTGATGAAGGAGCAAACGCACGCTTTTAAGTCTTGGGGGAATTTGAGATTTTCCACGATGACACGACCTGCCTTAAAAAAGATATGGTGAACCGGCCAATCTTCGGAATCAGACGGATCGACCGAGTTGGCATCAATTCCGATCCCTTTCAGGTCGAATGATACCAGCCATCGGGCAGCTTCTTCCGATAATACCGGGAATCCCGTCAAATAAGCGCCGGTTCCCCAGTATTTGCTCCATCCGGTGACTAACAAAACATATTCGCATGAGGCGATTTCTTTCCTGAAGGGTTCCAACATTGACAGGCCAATGATTTTTGTGCCTTCGGGTACGGGGATTACTACTGCTTCACCCTGGAAATGGGAAACTGGATACTGGTCCAGGGTTTTCCCGTCGTGCAACATGTGGGCGGGTGAATCCATGTGTGTGCCGGTATGGCCGTCAAATCCCAGGGTCAGTTCCCTGTAACCCTCATTTTCTATTTCAGCCGATTGGATCAATACCGGTTGAGGTTTTCCCGGATAGACCGTCATCCCGGAGTGGATCAGTTGAGTCAGGTCGGTGAAATTCATTTTTTTTTCAAAAGTATTACTATTTAATGTCATTTAGTGCAACAATTTGTTCAAAATATATAACATACAAAAGGACTGAATGGTTAATTTTGGGAAAATTAAATCTAAATTATACTGAAACAATGATGTCTTCGATTTTTGGAATATTGATTATTGCCCTTGGAAGTTTCGGGCAATCAAGTTCTTATGTGCCGATTAACAAGGTGAAAAAGTGGTCATGGGAAAGTTTCTGGCTTACCCAGGGGATTTTTGCCTGGCTGGTCTTCCCGTTTCTGGGAGCATTGCTTGCTGTACCTGCAGGGTACAGTCTGGGTGAAATCGTCTCATCGGGCGGTGGAACCGCAGCGCTGAAAGCCATGGGCTTCGGTGTATTATGGGGAGTGGGTGGACTTACCTTTGGGCTGAGCATGCGGTACCTCGGTATTGCCATGGGCCAGTCGATCGCTCTGGGAACTTGCTCTGCTTTTGGAACCCTCATTCCCGCCATTATGTCGGGAACCAACCTTTTTGAAGGGAAAGGGCTCCTGTTGTTAGCTTCTGTGTCAGTGGCCCTGGCTGGTATCGCCACCATTGGATATGCCGGAAGCCTTCGTGCAAAGAATATGACAGAAGAACAAAAGCGGGCGGCCATCAAGGATTTTGCCCTGGGAAAAGGTTTAATGGTTGCCCTTCTCGCCGGTGTTATGAGCGCTTGCTTCAACCTGGGTCTCGAAGCCGGCAAACCTTTGGCTGAAGCCGCTCAAGCAATGGGCGCCCGCAAGTTGTTTGTAAGCCTGCCTGCCACGCTGATGGTTACCCTGGGAGGTTTTGTCACCAAAGCTGTGTATTGCCTGTACCAGAATGGAAAAAACAAAACGTTCGGCGATTATACCCGTGTGGATCGCAAAATCCTGATTAACAACCTTGTCTTCTGTGCGCTCGCCGGCGTACTCTGGTATTCCCAGTTCTTTGGTCTCAGCATTGGCAAAAGCTTTTTCACAGAAGGGAGTATCATCATGATTTTCTCCTGGAGCATCCTTATGTCGCTCAATGTCACTTTCAGCAACGTGTGGGGTATTATATTGAAAGAATGGAAAGGTGTCAGCAACAAAACCATGTGGGTGCTTATCCTGGGATTGGTCATTCTGGTTTTTTCAACTTTTATGATTAATTTTTAAAAACTTTCCTATGAAACGATTTGGTTTTAAAATGAAAATGAAGCCTGGTTGCCGGGAGGAATATATTAAGAGACACGATGCCATCTGGCCTGAGTTAAAGGAAATGATCAAAAATGGCGGTGTTTCCGATTATTCCATATTCCTCGATGAGGAGACGAATATTCTGTTTGCTGTTCAGAAAGTCAGCGGTGAAGAATCTTCACAGGATATGGGCGTCCATCCCATTGTGGCCAAATGGTGGGATTACATGAAGGATATCATGGAGACCAATCCCGATAATTCTCCGGTTACGATTCCGCTGGAGGAGGTATTTTATATGGAATAGCGAATGAATAACAATGGAATTTTAAATTAAAATCATTATAAATTAGCGACATGAACAAAGCGTTTATTGAAAAGGCATATGAACTGGCAAAACAGGAATATGCAGAGATGGGAATTGACACAGACGAAGCGCTGAAAAAACTGGATGAACTGGTGATCAGTCTTCACTGCTGGCAAACCGATGATGTAGGTGGTTTCGAGACCCCCGATGCCGTACTGGGTGGGGGCGGAATTCAAGTTACGGGTAACTATCCGGGAAAAGCCAGGACCATGGATGAGATGAAAGCCGATATGGATAAGGTCTTTTCCCTGTTGCCGGGAAAACAACGGCTCAGTTTACATGCTATTTACGGCGATTTTGGGGGAATTAAAGTTGACCGTGATCAGATTGAAGTAAAACATTTTCAGGGTTGGATCGACTGGGCGAAGGTGAGAGGTATCGGCCTTGATTTCAATTGTACCTGCTTCTCCCATCCGAAAGCTGACGACGGCTTTACCCTATCGAGCAAGAATGAAGAATACCGCAAATTCTGGATCGAGCACGTGAAGAGATGCCGTTTGATTTCTGCCGAGATGGGCAAACAACTGGGAACTCCCTGTGTGCACAACCTTTGGATTCCTGATGGATCGAAAGACACCCCGGTTGATCGTTCAACCTACAGGGCTTTGCTGAAAGACTCCCTCGACCAGATTTTTAAGGATGAATATCCGCTGGAATATATGAAAGATGGATTGGAAAGCAAATTGTTCGGGATTGGTTCGGAGTCGATGGTTGTGGGATCGCACGACTTTTACCTCTGCTATGCTTCCCAGAACAACAAAATGATCACGCTTGACAACGGCCATTTCCATCCTACGGAACAGGTGGGCGACAAGATATCATCCATTCTGCAGTTCGTGCCGGAATTGCTCCTTCATGTCACAAGGGGCGTACGGTGGGACAGCGACCATGTGGTGACGCTGAACGATGAAATTCAACTGATCGCCAGTGAGATTGTACGGATGAATGCGTTGAAGCGGGTGAATGTTGGCCTTGATTATTTCGATGGTAGTCTGAACAGGGTGGGGGCCTATGTAGTGGGAACCCGTGCCGCACAGCAGGCTTTCCTGATCGCCATGCTTGAACCGACGGCTGAAATCAAAAAATGGGAAGAGGCAGGCAAGAATTTTGAGAGGCTGGCTCTGCTTGAACTCATGAAAACGAAACCTTTTGGCGCCGTTTGGAATTACTACTGCATGATCAACGACGTGCCTGTGGGCGCCGATTTTATCACAGCCATTCAGGAATATGAAAATGAAGTATTGAGTAAACGATAGTTCTTTTTAATGTAATTTTTTAGACAGCCATCCGGAATTTCCCGGATGGCTGTTTTTTCTCTGTCAACAATAAAAGATTGGATAAATTCCGAAAAAATCAGAGAGAAAGCAGCGAATTCTGGGAATCAAATCCACTGTTCCTGTATCCATCAGCCTCTTCGTCATTGATCCAGGTGGTGCCGTCAAGCAAATAACGGAACTGGTATTCACGGCCTGATTCCAGATCCAGTGTCAGAGAAAATGAACCATCTTTCAAGGCGTTCATCTCATCTGAATTCACATTCCAGTTATTGAAATCTCCGGTAAGATTCACTTTCGATGCCCCGTAGGCTGCTTCTTTTGCAACTTTGAAGGTCACCTTACATACCGGTTTCGATTTCAAAAATTGCTTTTTAATACTCATAATTACATTTTTTTATTTAACAAACTCAGATTTTATTATTGCAATCAGATGCATCTGATAAAATCAATTGCAAATTAAATGAGTTTTTTGATTAGTAATTACTTAAGTCGTTCAAGGTTACCTATTTGTTAACAGGGTATGTGGTAACGAATGTGCAAAATATCGTACACCACATCCGTTTTCCGGAAAATGTTGTGTAATTTCATGCATTGAAAATATCAAAATCTGCTTGTATGTGGAATCTGATCACTGAATTGAAAGGACTGGAGAAAGAGTCAGTTAAAAAGGAAATGAAACCGGTGCTGAAGGAGATCGGCGATTTGCAATACCAGATGTACGCCGAAAGAAAGCACAGTATTCTGATCATTTTACAAGGCCTCGATGCTTCGGGGAAGGACGGACTGGTACGCGATCTGCTGGAGTATTGCAATCCGGTGGGCCTCTCCGTGAAAAGTTTTAAAAAGCCGACGGTTGAGGAGTATGCGCATGATTTTCTCTGGAGGGTACATCCCCATGTGCCGGCCAAAGGGATGTTGCAGGTCTTTGTGCGTTCGCATTACGAAGATATCCTGGTTCCGGCAGTGGAGGGGTTGTTTTCACCTGCAGTCGTCGAAGAGCGGTACAATCTGATCAATCAGTTTGAGCAAATGATTCTTCACAACGGTACCCGTATCCTGAAATTTTACATGAGTGTCTCGCGTGAAAAGCAGGAAGAAAGGCTGAATGAGCGAATCACTAATCCCGAAAAGCATTGGAAGCACAATGATGGGGACTGGGATACACTGAAAAAGAGGAAGCAGTATTTAGAGGTATACCAGACCCTTTTTGAGCGTTGTAATGTGGTTCCCTGGCAGGTGATCCCGGCTGACCGGAACTGGCAGAAAACATGGTCCGCCGCCCAGATTCTTCTGACAACCCTCCGGCAAATGAAACTGGAGTGGCCTGCACTCGTGTCAGAGCGGTTCGGAAAGTAATGCACCCTGCCGGGCCTCCCCAAGGGGAAGGCGTTCCCGGTGATCCCAAAGTTTAATGCCAGTCAATGACCACACAGGTGGTTGCTGGAGCGCCCTTCCCCGTGATGTTGTTCATGGGTGCGGCAACTTTCCCCGCTGTCGGTGATTCTTCCTGCCAGGAAAAGCCTTACCGCTTCCGTGGCATTTCCGGAACAGCCGCGGATTACTTCAATCCCCTGGTTGTTGAGGACGTGGATAGCTCCGTTTCCGATGCCGCCGGCGATCATCAGCGTCACGCCTTTTGCTGCTAACACGCCGGCTATGTTCGATTTGCAACCGCATCCGGATTCCGAAGGCAGTGTGTCGACTGAGACTATCTCGTTCTGTTCGTTAACGGTGTAAATGCCGTACATTTCGCAATGCCCGAAATGATTGTCTATCAGGTTATCCCGTGTTATCGGAAGGGCTATTTTCTTCATACAATACTAATTTTGATAGTTATTTTCGATTCTCAAAAATGATTTAACTTCCCGCTTAAGACAACCTGATCAGTTCATCTTTCCCAAAACGGGTACATCCTTCACAGCGCGTATGGCTTTCGGTCCCTTCGAAAAGGCGGAAACATTTTTTACACTTGTACCACTCTTTGACGAATTCGATATTTCCCCCGGCAATACGCACAACTCTCCCTTCCACAAAAGCAGTGGCTATCTTCTCCAGCGCTTTGTTGTATATCCTGGTCAGGGTAGGTCTCGAAACTGCCATCAGCTCCGAAGCCTCTTCCTGGGACATATGGTCATAATTGACAAGTTTTATGCACTGGAACTCATCGTACTGAAGTACAACACTCCCCATCTCACATGATGCCATGCCGAATGGCTTGAATCCTGACATTCTGGGTGGATCGGTGATCTTTCTGCTTTTCTGCGGACGTGACATTTCTCTTTTTGGACAAAAATAGTAACCGGGAATTAAAAACCATCCAATTGCGGATATTTATTTCAATCCTGTGTTCATAATTTTTTTAAATGAGAATAATCTCATTATATTTGCATTGTAGAGTATCTTGAAATGCCCAGACGAAAATTATTGAGAAAAGTTTTAAGTCCCCCGCGGGTGAAAGGGTTTACGCCGTTGGGTGAAGAGAGCCATGGAGCGCCTGTTTTGATGGGTTTTGAGGAGTATGAAGCGATCAGGTTGTGTGATTTTGATGGATATCACCAAGCTGAGGCGGCTCGGATCATGAATGTTTCCAGGCCGACATTTGCCAGAATTTATGATGAAGCCAGGCGCAAGGTGGCCCAGTCGTTTGTGACGGCGGCGCCTCTGATTTTTGAAGGAGGCAGGATTTATTACGACAGTGAATGGTACCGTTGCGAAAAATGCCGGTGCAGGTTTAACCATCTTGAAAAAGCGGAAGGGCCGTCAAGGTGTGCATTGTGCGGTTCCGGAGAAATTGTACCTGTGAAAGAGGCAGTGAGGCAGGAGAAGCCGGGGCACCGGTGTATTTGCCGGGCCTGCGGTGCTGTAAAGGAGGTATTGCATGGAATGCCATGCAATCAGGTGGTTTGCGAAGAGTGCGGATCCCGGATGATCCGCAAAGGGGTCCGGGCAGGCTGGAATTGAAAATTAATTCTTATAAAATATGAAAGTTGTCATTACATCAACGGGAGATTCACCCGGTGTTTTGGTGGACCGCCGATTCGGACGGTGTCACTATTTTGTGCTCTTTGACACCCTTACGGGAGAGATTGAATTCATACGCAATCCGGGTGTCGACCATTTGGAAGGTGCCGGGGTGGCTGCCGTGAACCTGATTGCTGAAAAAGGGGTAAAGAAAGTGGTTTCCGGGGAGTTTGGCGCCAAAGTGAAGTCGTTGTTCGACCAGTTGCAGATTCAGTTGGTTTCTGTTCCTCACGAATCCATGACTGTCAGGAAAGTTATTGAAATGCTTTCCGAAACGGGAGAATGAGGTTGGAATCACAATGCGTAAATCAATTAACAAGCTAAAATAATTTCATTATGCCGGGATTTAATCATACGGGTCCGGTGGGACGGGGTCCCATGACGGGCTGGAAAATGGGCCGCTGCACCAACTTTGGTGCCGGGCAGAAAAAAGAAGAGGTTGTTGCCGGTAGTCAGGTACCGGAAGAAACCATTCACGAAGATATGCGGGGCAAGGGTTCCGGTCGATGCCGGGGTGGCCTGGGCAGAGGCCGTGGCGGATTTGGAGGGGGACGGCAGAACCGTTTCCGGGGAGGTTGGTAATTGAAGATTGTCATTGCCAGTGGAAAAGGAGGAACCGGGAAAACCCTGGTTTCCACCAATCTTTTTCATGTTTTGATTGGTGATCCTGTTCCGGTTACCCTGGTCGATTGTGATGCGGAAGAACCCAATGATCTGCTTTTCTTCCGGGGTGACCGGAAAGGGGTTTCGCCGGTTGTAAACCTGGTGCCGGTGATCGATACCGGCAAGTGTACGTTTTGCGGTAACTGCAAAGAATACTGTCACTACCATGCTATTTTCCTGGTACCGTCGGCGGGAGTCATCCGGGTTATGGAAGAGTTGTGTCATGGTTGCGGCGCGTGCTCCGTGGCATGCCTTGACGGGGTGATCACCGAAAAGGAGGTCTCCCTGGGTGTCGTCAGCCATTTTACCATTGCGGACGGCGCTTCACTGGTGGAAGCCCGGGTCAATGTGGGGATATACTCTCCCGTGCCGGTTATTTCAGCGGCCATCAGGGATGCGGGAGAGGAGGGTGTCATTCTCTTTGACGCACCACCGGGGACTTCCTGCCCTTTTATCCGAACCGTCAGTCATGCCGATTTTGTGGTTTTGGTGACGGAACCTACGCCCTTCGGATTGAGCGATCTGCGGCAATCGGTGGAAACGCTAAAAATCCTGGGAAAATCCTGCGGCGTTATCGTAAACCGTGCCGGACTGGGTGACCGGGAGATATATGGATACCTGAAGGAAGAGGGGATTCCCCTTCTGATGGAGATTCCCTTTGACAAAACCATCGCCATGCACTATGCTGCAGGCCGGTTGATCGTCGCTGAGGAGGATGCCTGGAGAGAAAATTTCCTGGCTTTGTGGAATAAAATCTTAAATTCATATGGAAATAGCCGTCATCAGCGGTAAAGGCGGAACGGGAAAATCGAGTCTGGTGGCTGCCTTTGCCTCCCTGGGAGAGCAGGTGGTGCTGGCCGATTGCGATGTGGATGCCGCCAACCAGTTTCTCCTTTTCAATCCTTCCCATGAGGAGGAGGCGGTGTATATATCGGGGCAGACTGCGGTCATTGATGAGGCGGTATGTACCCACTGCGGGTTGTGTATGGAATACTGCCGCTTTGATGCCATCACTCTGGTGAAGGGGAGGGTGACGATTTCTGAAATTTCCTGTGACGGATGTCATTTGTGCGCTCGCATTTGTCCAGAAAAGGCCATTGCCATGGTCGACAGTGACCGGAGCAGGATGTATTCGGGAAGCTTCCGGCACGGGAAAATGGTCTATGGCCGGCTGGCCCCCGGGGAGGAGAATTCGGGAAAACTGGTTAACATGGTGCGGCAAAAGGCGGTTCAGCTGGCTGAGGAATACCGGCTGGATACCATCCTTATCGACGGTCCTCCCGGCATCGGATGTGCGGTGATCTCCTCCATCACCGGCGTCGACCATGTGTTGGTGGTCACAGAACCCACCCTGTCGGGATTGCATGACCTGCAGCGCACAGTCGACATGGTGTGGCAGGCAGGGAGAAAACTCTCCGTGGTTATCAATAAGTTTGACCTGAATCCTCAGGTCAGCAGCCAGGTAGAAACGGCCTGCCGGGAAACAGGAGTTGAAATCATTGGGAAAATCCCTTTTGATCCGGTAGTGGTCGAAGCCATGGTGCACGGGAAAAGCGTCCCCGAATTTGCCCCGGGGCACGGAATGAATAATATTACTTCAGATATTCTTTGCAAAATCAGCCAAAAAAGTAAGTTTCGCAATTGAATGATCTTTGATGCCCGAGGCGAAAACCGTCACGACGGCTTCGGGAGAGGTTTTCGGATACGACAAACTGGTTATTGCCACCGGCTCCAGGCCGTATAAAGCGAAATGGCTTGCCGGCAACGAAAAGGAGAATGTCTTCGTGATTCCCAAGGACAAGGTGTATCTCGACGAGATGGCCGGGAAACTCGCTTCCTGCAAAAATGTGGTGGTGATTGGTGCGGGTTTCATCGGCGTGGAATTTTCCGATGAGCTCAACAAGAAGGGATTTCACGTCACCCTGGGGAAAAGCTTCCCCATATCCTCAGCCTCGCTTTTGACGAGGAGATCTCCTCCCGGATCCAGGGAATGATAGAGGAACGCGGTGTGAAGGTAATCTCCGGAAACAGGATCAGCGAAATCCTGGGGGTGACAAGGTTACCTCTGTGAGGTTGGAGAATGGCGATGTACTGGAAGCTGATGCGGTGATCCTCTCCATGGGGTACAAACCCAACTCCCAACTGGCCAAAAAAGCCGGGATCATGGTCGATGACAGCGGTTTCATCGTCGTTGACGAATTTGTGCGTACCCCCACGCCCGATATTATTGCGGCAGGCGACTGTGCCCAGAAGAGGGATTTCATCACCCGCCGCCGGGTCCCCACCATGCTGGCTTCCACGGCTTGCGCCGAAGCACGTATTGCCGGAATGAACCTCTTCAATATTCATGTGGTGAAGACCTTCAGCGGTACCATCGCCATCTATTCCACCGCCATCGGTAACATGGGCTTCGGAACGGCAGGCATTACCGAAGCCAGGGCCAAACAGGAAGGAATCGCCACCCTGACAGGGATTTTTGAAAGCATAGACCGCCATCCGGGAAATCTGCCGGGAACGCACAAACAAATGGTGAAATTGACTACCGCCAAATATTCGGGGGTGATCATTGGGGGAGGTGTGATCGGTGGAGAAAGTGCCGGCGAACTCACCAACGTCATTGGACTGGCCATCGAAAACCGGATGACCGTCAACTCCCTGCTGGCCTCACAGATCGGCACACACCCCTGCCTCACCGCTTCTCCGGCAGCCTATCCGCTGATCAAAGCGGCGGAAATCATCGCCGAGAAAATGCGTAAACCTTGCTGACACCCTTTTCCGACCGGAAAACTGCTTACAATAAAAAAGGGGGTTTTTACCCCCTCTTTTTGATCATCCCGGCTTTACCGGTGTGATTTTTTCCCTGGTGACCCCGGGTCCTTACTGTGATTTTTTGTCTGCTCACCTGACTGCTCTTTGGGGGAGTCCCCGTCTCCCTTGAAGAAGTAACTCTTTTCAGCTTGCTCCGGTTTTATGGCTGGGGCGCTGATTACTTTCTTAGCCGGTGCAGCAACTTTTTTCAGTAAATCGATGGTGTATCCCAGCTTCAGACCTAACAGGTAAAAGAAGGAAGAAAAAAGAATGACGGTTCTCATGGCTATGTTAAGCAATTTGTCTTCAATATGTAGGTAACTTTCAGAACGGTTATAAAACATTACCAGAAAACGGATTAATT
>CAZLDP010000037.1:0-12201 GCA_964558145.1 uncultured Prolixibacteraceae bacterium
GTACGGCGCAGGCGTGATCCTGCAAATTTTTCATCCGCCTCCAGCAGGAAGGGAGCATCCAGGATGCGGGCATCGGTGGGCAACGAAAAGAACTTTTTTCTCAGAACCTGGTGGCCGGCAGAGTCGGTGAGGGCTTCGCTGACGATGAACTGATCAAATACATTCCACTGCGACTGGTATTTGAGGGTTCCTTTCCCCTTTATCTGCCATGCCCTGGAGAGATTAACCAGGGAGTCGGGGTGGTTGGCCGGTTTAAAAGCGGCGCCCAGGCCTTTCAGAAGGCTTTCGTCGTGGGGCTGGTCGTTGAAGTCACCCGTGATGATGATCAGGGGATGATGGTAAGTTTGTTGCAGCAATTGAATTTCAGTTTTGAGCCTGGCGGCAGCTTTCAACCTCATCGGTCGTGTTTCCATCAGTCCGCCGTAACGTGAGGGCCAGTGGTTGAAAAAGAGATGGAGGGTGTCGCCCGGACTGCCGGGTTGGCCCAGGGTGCCGCACAGGTATAGGATTTCGCGGGTATCGGGAACCGGCTCGTCGGCCGGCACGGGTGAAAAGTACCGGTAGGAGAGGGGATTGAAAACAGCAGGCCGGTAAATGGCGGCGACATCGATACCCCGCTTGTCGGGCGAGTCTTTGTGGATAATGGCGTAATGGTAGGGTTTGAGGATTGGGTGATTGACAAGTTGTTCCAGAACTTCCCTGTTTTCAGCCTCACAGAAGCCAATCACCGCAGGAGGCTCCCAGTTGCCGGTGTTCGCAATCACTTTGGAGATCGCCGTGAGTTTCTGATAAAACCGGTAACCGCTCCAATGCCGGTCTCCATCGGGCATGAATTCCTCATCCCTTTTAAGGCTGTCGTCCTTTGTATCATAAAGGTTTTCGAGGTTATAAAACATGACGGAAGCGAAAGGAAGCGCTTGCTGGCCGGCAATTTCAGAACTCCAGAGAAGGAGGAGGGCCAACCCTGTTGCCTGGATTCCTTTCCGGCTCATTTGCTTTTTTTCTCCACACGCTCGAAAGCCCCCAGATCGGGGCCTTTATCCGCAGTACGGTCCCTGCCTTTCAGGTCGTACGGGAACATTTTGGAGTATACCGTACTGCCAGCGTCTTTGGCCGGGGAGAGCGTATCGAGTTCAAAAACCAGGTTCTTGCTTACATCCAAAAACCGGGGGTCATAATTGTTGCCTTTATAGATGTTGTTGTAGTGGTTTTTGTCGGAAACATTAAAAGTGTCGGGGAGCTGAAGGATGCAATGGTCGAAATAATAGTTAAAGAGTTTATCCTTGTTGATTCCCAGTTCTAACTCAACAGGATAGTTCCCGAAAACAATGGAATTGCCGAAATGAGCTTTGTTGAGATCACCCAGGTAAACCACTTCTTTCCCGTCGGCCGATTCAAAGGATAGACTGTTGGAGATGACCAGTGAACTGGTTTTGCGAGGTTTGCGTGAAAAGCCCCCCCAGTAATTGGCAATGGTGGTGTGATAGAATTCGTAATCTCCACCCACCAGGAGGGCTACTGCATAGAATCCGCAATTGGCGACCAGGGAGTTATAGGCTGAAATTTTGGATTTCAGGGCAAAAATACCGGCATAAGCCATATTCTCAATTTTGCTGTTGGAGAGGCTTACCGAAGCAAATCCATCATGCTCGATGGTACCCACCTGAAGTCCGATATTGGCGTTTCTGATCTGGCAGTAATTGAGGAGGTTCCCTTTGCTCCCTGAGAAGAGAAGGATGCCATTCCATTGGTCAGGAACATTTTTGTACGAGCTTTCGAGCCTGTCGGGGAGGAACAGTACCGGATTATCGCGGGTGCCGCTGGCTTCCAGGGTCCCTTTGACGTACAATCCTGCCCCTTTGTGAAAGTGAATACGGGCGCCCGGTTCGATGGTCAGTTTGGAGAGGGTGTCGACATAGGCGTAATCATATACCAGATAAGGTTTGTCGTTTTTCCAGGTTTCATTTTTAAGGGTGGCTCTCTTGACCAGGTGGAAGTCCTGCCCCCAGGCAATCAACGGGATAACCTGCTCGTTAAAGTTAATGGCAAAGCGGATACTGTCCTTAACTACCATTGGCATGCTCTGCCCATTGGGATCGACAGTGACTTCCACGAAGATAAAAATGCTGTCATTAGGAGGAATTTCAAGGTCATGAATCTCATTCCCGGCTATCCCATTCACATTAAGCCTGAAACTGGAAAACTCACCGCCTCCCACCTTGATACTCGATACAAGCAGCCTGTCCTTGTAGGGATTAAAAACTTTCAGCAGGCGGGTAGTCGATCCGATGGAAGTAAATACCGTGTCAAACATGATGGTGTCGGCAGAGAAACGCAATTGCGCATCTGTTGAACTCAGGTACTTTTCGTCTTCACACGAAAAGAGGAAGAGAAACCCAAGAACAACCACCCCTATTTGCAGCAGATTCTTTGACAAAATGTACTTTTTTACGAAAACGATTTACTCCTGAAAAAAGTATAGCTTTCCGAGCTTCTAATTTACATTTTTTAACAGTTACTGCAAAATAAAACGGAACAAGATTTATTTTTTTTCGAAATTATTAATAATCCGGCCATCATCAATGCTCCGTTCAGGATTAAAATTTCAAATCCGAACCGGTATCCCCACAGCAATTGTTCTGAATGGGCAGCGATGAACCAGGAAAGCAGGGGCGCCGTCAGGGCAATCAGGGGCACCCATTTGTCAATGACTTTCCTTTTGGTGAGTAGTCCGAATAAAAAGAGGCCCAGGATGGGGCCATAGGTGTACCCTGCAGCGGTGAAAACGGCCTGAACCACGCTTTTGTCGTTTAATGCCCTGAAGAGGAGGATGATCAGCGCCAGAAGAGCTGAAAAGGCCAGGTGTGCATATTTTTTGATTTTGATCCGTTTTTCTTCAGGCAGATTGTCTGCTCTGAAGAAGTCGATGCTCAGCGTAGTGGTCAGCGAAGTGAGCGCCGAATCGGCGCTGCTGTATGCGGCGGCGATTACACCCACAAGGAAGGAGATTCCAACGGCTATTCCCAGTTTATTGAAAGCAATCCAGGGGTAGACATCGTCGGAATTGGCAGGTAACTGAAGGTCGAGTTTCTCGGCATACAGGTAAAGGAGCGCTCCGAGGCAGAGAAAGAGGAAAACGGTAACGATGAAGGCAAGGCTGAATACCCGCATATTTTTCCTGGCTTCGGAAAGGCTTTTGCAGGTCAGGTTTTTTTGCATGGAGTCCTGGTCCATTCCCACGATCACGAGCGTCATGAATACCCCGGCGAAAAACTGCTTAAAGAAATTGTTCCCTGAGCGCCAGTCCCATGTAAAGATATCAGACAAGGGGCTGGCAGCAATCTCCCTCGACATTTCCGGGAAATTCCAGTCCAGGGTGCGCGAAATGATTGCGATGGTGAACAGGACTGCTCCCACCAGGAAAAGGGTCTGAAGGCTGTCGGTCCAGATAATGGTTTTAACGCCTCCTTTATGGGTGTAAACCCAGATCAGGAGGATGCTGATAATGACCGTAACGGTGAAGGGGATATTGAAAGCGTCGAAAAAGGCAAGTTGGAGAACACTGGCAGCAAGGTAAAGGCGGAATGCGGCCCCTACCAGTTTGGACAGGATGAAAAAGAAGGAGCCGGTTTTATGGCTGCGGGAGCCAAACCGTTTTCCGAGATAGGTGTATATGGAGATCAGGTTCAGCCTGTAGTAAACCGGAAGCAGAAATCCTGCCACCAGCCAGTACCCTACCACATTCCCCATGACAAACTGGAGGTAAGCAAAGGAGGAGTTGCCTACTTCTCCCGGAACAGAAATGAAGGTAACCCCTGAGATGGTAGCTCCGATCATGGCAAATGCAACCAGGAACCAGGGCGATCGCCGGTTGGCGATAAAAAACGTTTCGGTGTCGGCTTTGCGGGAAGTGAGCCAGGCAACGATGAGCAGTATCAGGAAGTAGGCTGCTACCACAAAAAAAACAAGCAATGGATTCATCAGTAAGCTATTTTTTCAAAAGGGCAGGCTCACCGGTCAGCGCATGGCGGACAAAGTGGCTGCCAAGGGTTGTTTTATTCAAAGTCGGGGTACAACAGGTATTTTTTCCGGATGGTCTTGTACCGTTCGATATCTTGCATCCACTGCCGGGTCAGTTCTGATTCACTTTTCCCCTCCCTGATCCCTTTCAGGAGTTTGTCGGTTCCAGCAAGCAGGTTAAACCATCGTTCACTGGTCAGGAATGATTTTTCATCCTGGTATTTTTCGCGGGTTTCTATGAAAAACCGAAGGGTAAAGGGGGGTACCGGATTCAGCGTACGCAGGTCGGTTCCGTAACAGGTTTTCCCTTCGTTGACTGGATTGTTGACGAAGCCCGGAATATCTTTGGGGATAAAGGTGAAATCACCCAAGGCAGGAAGTGTTCCTCCGATGACCTGAAAAGGGTAGGGGGTTCCCCTGCCCACACTGACGGACGTGGCTTCGAAAAAACAGAGGGAAGGATAAAGCCGGATGGACTGGTAGTTGGGGAGATTGGGAGAAGGAGGCGTCGGGGGGTCATAGGGGGTCAGATGGGTGTAATTCTTCACTTTCACCACCCGGATGGAGCAGCTTTGAGGGGCTTTGTGCCATTTTTCCCCGTTGATCATCAGGGCCATTTCACCCAGCGTACATCCGTGTACCACCGGAACCGGGACCATGCCCACAAAAGAGGTGAATCCGGGTTCCAGCAGCGGGCCGGCTACATAATCCCCGTTGGGATTGGGCCTGTCAAGCACGATGAGCGGGATACCGTTTTCCGCACAGGCCTCTATGACCAGGTAAAGCGTCGACAGGTAAGTGTAAAAACGGCATCCCACATCCTGTACATCAAAGACCATTACATCGATGTTTTTCAGGTGGTTGGGCGATGGTTTCCTATTTTGCCCGTACAGGGAGACTATTTCAATCCCGGTTTTTTCATCTTTCCCGTCAGCGACTTTTTCTCCGGCGGATGCTTCCCCACGGAATCCGTGTTCCGGAGCAAATACTTTCACGACGTTTATTTTATGGTCGATCAGAAAGTCGAGCAGGTGTTTTTCTCCGGTTATGGCGGTATGGTTGACCACCAGTCCGGCATTTTTTCCCTCGAGAAGTGGCAGGTATTCGTCGGGTTGTTCTGCACCCGTCAGGGGATTAATATTTTGTTCCACATTTGTTTGGTTGTCTGCCTGGCTCTCCCGGGGAGGTTGGCAAGGACCCGACGCCATCAGCGCCATCAGGACTATTGCCGGGAATAGAGGACATTTCATGGCGGAAAGATATTAATGGTTTCGCATGGCGAATATACCATTTTAGAACATTCTTATTATTTTAGCCTTTCCGAAATATTGATTTTTCATGTTGAAGTACTTATTTTTCCTGGCCTTTCTCCTGTCACTACTGGCAAATCCCGTTTTTTCGCAAGGGGCATTTCTTCCTGATTCGCAGCATGATCCATGGGTCAGAGCAGAAATGAGCCGGATGACCCTTCGGGAGAAAATCGGCCAGTTGATCATGATCGATGTTTATCCCGGGCAAAGTGAAGCCCACAAACAGGATGTTGAAAAGATGATCCGCGAGTATAAGTTGGGGGGGATTCTGGTTATGAGTGGTTCTCCGGCGAAAACTGCCCGGTGGATCAATGATTTTCAGCAAACGTCGTCAATTCCCTTGCTCGTTGCTGCGGATGCTGAGTCGGGATTGGGTTTCAGGATCGACAGTGTGCCTGAATTTCCGGCAGCCCAGAATCTAGGGGCGATCCGGGACAATGAACTGGTTTACCGGATGGGCCGGCATATCGGACAGCAGTTAAAAGCTTTGGGCATGAATATGAGTTTTGCTCCGGTGGCCGATGTCAACACCAATCACTTTAACCCTGTCATCAATATGCGGTCATTTGGTGAAAACTGGGAAAATGTGGCTGCCAAAGCGCTTGCTTTTGCACGGGGTCTTCAGGACGAGCGAATTGCAGCAGTGGCCAAACATTTCCCAGGACATGGGGAGCCCTCGGGTGATTCGCACCGGATGCTACCCCTGGTACAACATCCGGCTGCGCGTTTAGACAGTGTGGAGACCTATCCTTTCACGGTATTGTCCGACTACGGCATTGCCGGCATCATGTCGGGCCACCTGAATGTTCCGGCCTATGATCCTTCCGGGCGGCCTGCCTCGCTTTCTCCACTGATACTTAACCGGATCCTTAGGGAAAGGATGGGTTTCAGGGGGCTGATCATCACCGATGCGCTGAATATGAAAGGGGTGGCGGCTTCGTTCAATAGTCCGGGCGTGGAAGCCCTTATAGCCGGTAATGATATGATCGAGTTTGTGGTGAATCTGCCCCGCACCATCGCGGCAATCGAAAAGGCCGTTTCGTCGGGAAGGCTTTCCCTGCGCGAGATCGATGAAAAATGTGCCAGGGTACTGACGCTGAAAAAATGGCTTGGACTTCACCGGTACCAACCTGCGAACCTTTCGGCGGTGGACTCACTCCTTAAATATCCCGAAGGGGCGGTTCTTCGCAATCAACTGATTGAGGCAAGCCTGACCGTGGTTAAAAATGAAAATATCCTTCCTCTGGGAAGGCTGGATTCTTTCAAAATTGCTACCCTGAACGTGGGCGATGTCATGATGGCTCCATTCCAGCGGATCGTATCGCGTTATGCGGATGCCGATCATTTCTTTCTTGACAGGGACGCTGCTTTTGATGAGGTGGAGAAAATGACGGAACGGTTGAAAGGGTATAGCCTGGTCATTGCGGGGATCCACGGGATGGCAAAATATCCCCGGAATAATTTCGATGTGACGGTCACTCAATCCGATATGATCCAGAAAATTGTAAGGAGAAACAGGGTGGTAGCCCTTTTCTTTGGCAATGCCTATGCTTTGAGGTATTTCCAGGGGATTGAATGGTCAAAGGCCTTGGTGTTGGGCTACAGCGAGGAGCAGGAGGTTCAGGAAAGGGTAGTTCAATTGGTCTTTGGAGCCGTGGATGCCAATGCCAGGCTGCCTGTGACAGCCGACAACCGTTTCCCGTCAGGCACAGGAGTTGACGTAAAAAAAAATCGCCGTTTGAAGTACTGTCTCCCCGGAGAAGCTGGCATCTCGTCCGGGTTTCTCTCCGGGAAGATCGACTCACTGGCTCTGGAGGGACTAAAGGAGGGGGCTTATCCCGGATGTCAGGTTCTGGTCGCAAGAAAAGGCATGGTCATTTACCATAAATGTTACGGTTATCTTTCCTGCGACCAGAAAGAACCTTTAACCCCCGACCATCTTTACGATTTTGCCTCTGTGACCAAAGTCTCTGGTCCGCTGCCTGCCTTGATGAAGCTTGCTGATGAGGGAAAACTTAACCTGGACCGGAAAATGAGCTACTACTGGACCAACTGGAAAGGCTCCAACAAATCGGATATCCTCATCCGGGATATCCTCACCCACCAGGCCCGTCTTCCGGTAATCATCCCGTTTTGGACTTCCAGGCTGTCACGAGACCCTGATCTGCGCGACGAAGTATTCAAATCTTATCCCCCGTCTCCTTATTCGGTGAGAGTTTCCTCTTCGCTCTATATGGACCGGAAGTACATCGACACCCTCTATGCTGAAATCAGAAAGGTGCCCCTGTTGAAGTCCAAAAAGTATACCTACACCTGCATGGGATTTCTGCTTTGGCCCCCTGTGATTGAAAAGATCACCGGAATGCCCTACGAACTCTATCTGAAAAAATACATATACGGACCTCTTGGGGCCACTACCCTGACTTATAATCCCTACCTGTATTTTCCCCTTAGCCGGATTGTTCCCACTGAAGAAGACGATTACTTCCGGAATGAGGTATTAAGAGGCTTTGTGCATGATGAAGGCGCTGCCATGTTAGGGGGTATTTCAGGAAATGCCGGCCTTTTCGGGACTGCCAACGATCTGGCCAAATTGTTCCAGATGTATTTGTGGAAAGGATATTACGGGGGAGTCCGTTTCTTCTCCGAAAACATTGTGGATGAGTTTACCCGGGTGCAGTTTCCTGAAAAAAACAACCGGAGGGGACTGGGCTTTGATAAACCTTATCTGCAAAACAGGGAGATGAAGCCTGGTGAACAGTATCCGGCGCCGGGTGTCTCTCCTTCGAGTTTCGGTCATTCCGGCTATACCGGCACTTTTGTGTGGGCTGATCCTGAAAAGGAGCTTCTTTTTATCTTGCTGACCAACCGGGTCCATCCTACCCGCGACAACAACCTTCTCGGCCATATGGGTATCCGGGGTTTGATGCTCCAGGCTGTTTACGATGCCATCGACAAGGGAATGGATTGATTATTAAAAGTTGTTAAAATGAAATTCTATTTGTGAAACCTGATTTGAATTAGTCAACTATTAAACTTATCTTTATATTTTTCTTAAATGTTTTACAATCAATAAATACTTAAAGCTATGGGGCGGAAAATAACCTTCAATGAGTTGCGAAAAATCAAGGACAGTTTACCTGACGGTTCCATCAGACTGCTTGCCAGGGAGTTTAATGTAACAGAAGAAACCGTCAGGAACTACTTTGGTGGCGCCAACTACGATCAGGGTACTTCAGTGGGTATCCACATCGAACCCGGTCCCAACGGGGGCATTGTTTTAATTGATGATGAAACGATCCTTAACCGGGCGCAAGAACTTATTGCAGCCCAAACTGTGTAGCTAATAATATTTTCAGGTAAAGGAAAACTGTTCTATATTTAGGGCAGTTTTCTTTTTATTAAAAACCTTACGATATGAAAAAAACTCTGCTTCTTCTATTTTTGCCTGGAATATGGGCTATCTTTTTTGCATGTACTGAAGAACAACCCGTGCAGTCACTTTTTAACGGGGAGAACCTGGATAACTGGGAGATGTTTATCGGCACTCCGCTCCAGGGTTTTGACTCGCTTGCCCGTGTAGCCACAGTGGAAAAGGTCTTTTCGGTGGTCGAGGAGAACGGGGAAAAAGTAATACGTATTTCAGGAGAGGTCAATGGGGCTCTGGCTACCAGGGAATCATTCGGAAATTATCACCTCCGTCTTATTTTCAAATGGGGTGATGTGGTTTACACAAGCCGCAACAGCGGATTACTCTACCATGGATTCGGGGATTTCGGCGCTGCCTTCGGCACCTGGATGCCCAACATCGAATGTCAGTTGATGCATGAAAATTTAGGTGACACTTACCTGATGGTCAATACGGTTTGTGAAACCCATGCTGAAAAAGTGGATTCTACCGGGAATTTTGTTTTTCGTCCTGAATCTCCGGCACTTCCTTTTGGGGAACAGGCCAATGGGCGGTCGGTCAAGAAAAGGAGCGATGCGGAGAAACCTTTGGGAGAATGGAATACGGTGGATCTGTATTGTGTAGGCCAAACCGCGGTTCATGTTGTGAACGGTGTCACTGTCATGGTGAATCAAAATACTGGAGTCAGCGAGAACGGAACTATCCGGCCGCTGACATCCGGAAGAATCCAGCTTCAGTCGGAAGGAGGCGAACTTTTCATCAAGTCAGTGGAAATTACAGCGATAAAGGAGATTCCGGAAGATGTAATGCCGCGTTGATCTTTTGATTATCCTGTTTCTGCATTGGATTATTGATCTTGCTGTAAAAATTCAGGATTCCCGTAAAATTTGCGTTGACCGGTTCCGTTATTAATTTGAGATGCCGGGTTTCCCGGAGAAGGGAAATCCGGCACCTTTTTTGAACGTGCCATGAAAACCGGAATAATATGCTTAGGAAGAGTCTGGAATGGGGATTGTTGGTGCTGATTGGTACCGGAATACTGCAAGGTTTTTCTTCTGCCGGGGGCAGCCGGGATAAGGCAGTCTTTAATACGGCTGCCCAGGTAAGTTACCTTACCGAAAATGAAAAAGCTGTTGTTTATGAGATCAATAAACTGCGGTCGGACCCTCCCGGCTATGCGCGGGAGTACCTTGAGCCTTTGCTTTCGCGCTATAAAGGCAAACTGCTGACGATGCCCGGCGAAGAGGTTTCCATCGTTACCCAGGAGGGAATTGCTGCACTTCACGATGCAATCAGGGAGTTGAAAAGTTCGCCTGCCGTTCCGCTTCTTTCTCCTGATTCCTGCCTGACCAGGGCTTCGCGTGATCATCAACGCGACCAGAGCGCCACAGGGAGGACGGGGCATGAGGGCGCCGACGGCTCCACAGCCCATGATAGGATCAGAAGGTACGGGGAGTGGAGAATCGCCATGGGAGAGAATATCTTTTACGGGGATCCTGATGCCCGTTCCGTTGTGCTTCATCTGGTCATTGACGACGGCATCCCTAAACGCGGGCACCGCAAAAATTTTCTCAACGAGCATTTTAGGCTGATCGGTGTGGCGATGGGCAAACATCCCGGCTGGCGAAATGTTTGCGTGATGGATTTTGCTCATACCCTCAAGGGGAAAACTCCCTGAATTACAGGATGATTCAGGTGAAAATCCGCAAGAATGCCACCGTCGGATTTTTCACGGGAAGCAGGCCGGAATAGTCAAAAACCCGGGACCGGAGCCTGCTGGTACCGGTCGCCGGGCAAACCACCAATCGATAGAGGAAGAACGGTAAAAATCATTCGGATCACAAAGGATCTGATCGCCGGGACTTATGTCCCCGTTGAACTTGCAAGGGTTTGTAAACCTGGAATCAATCAGTGGGATATCATTCGCTCTGCTTCCGGTTTTTGCCGTTTAGCAACATCAGTGCATTGACTACAATCTCATTCATGTAATGGGTATCCCCGTTCTTGTCTTCATAGGTACGGTTCGTGAGCCTCCCCTCAATCGCTACTTCACTGCCCTTGACAAGGTACTTCTCGGTAATGCCTGCCGTTTGTCCATAGGCTACCAGACGGTGCCACGTGGTTTCCGTCTTGCGGTTTCCTGCGGCATCCACGTAAGTTTCATTGGTTGCCACTGAAAAGTTGGCTACCTTCCTGCCATTCTCCAATTGCTTCACCTTCGGGTTGTCCCCCAGATGTCCAATCAGCCTGACACTGTTCTTTAACGCGTTCATGATTTTGTGTTTTATGGTTGTACGAAACGAAAATGACAGATTAAATTTAGCTTTTTCTTCTTCATTATCCGGTTAGTAAGTATTTGTAACCGTTTACTTTCGGATATAAGTATTTACAATCAATTACCACCGGATAAAACACACAATTCCAGTTTTTTGCCTGGTTTTCTTTTGCATTCAGTTCACCTTAACTATTGCATCATCCCAACTTTAGCTGTAAATTGCGACTCTAAAAATTACGCCATGGCAGAAAAAGAGATTGCCCTGCTGAAGGAGCAGATGGAAAGGCTCCACGATGCCCGTTTTGATCTGGAGGCATGGAAAAACCAGACTATTATTTTTCTGGAACGGATCTTTGGTAAGGAGAGTTCTAAAGTCAAGCTGATCAGGGAGCTTCATTACGACTATTCAAGCTGGAGTCTTCGTGATACTTCCGGGGCGGGCAAAAGCAAGGACCCCGTGAAGTTTCAGGCCCAGGGAATCCTGACCGCGACCATCGAGGAGCTGGAAAAACTTGGCCTTCCGGGAGGTGAATCTGAAAGCCACCGGATTACCGAACTTCTGGAGGATGAACTCACGGGGAAGCAGATGAAGGAGATCGACAGCCTGGTCCATTCCGACCTCCCCGACCGGCAGGAGAAAATCGCTAAAATCCTGGAAACTCTCGACAAGGAAAATCTGGCCGCCATGCTGGCCCGGTTGTTGCTCAACTGACCTGTATGGAGAACCGTCCTTCAATCGCTATTGTCATCCTGAATTGGAATGGGATCTCTCTTTTCCCGGAGTTTATGCCCCCGATGCTGGAATTCAGCCGGGGCGAGGGTGTGTCGGTCGTGGTTGCCGACAACGGATCGTCCGACGGATCGCCGGAGTACCTGGAACACCAGTTTCCGGAGATCCGCGTAATCCGACTGGACAGGAACTATGGCTTTGCAGGAGGATATAACCGTGCCCTGAAACAGGTCGATGCCGACATTTTCGTGCTGGTCAATTCCGATGTGGAAGTCACCCGGAACTGGATGGAACCCTGTATTGACAGGTTGCAGGCTAATCCCGGATTGGCTGCCGTCCAGCCTAAAGTACGGAGTTGGAAACAGCGTGACAATTTTGAATATGCCGGGGCAGCCGGGGGCTTCCTCGACCGTTGGGGCTATCCCTTTTGTAGGGGGCGCATTCTTTCAGAAGTGGA
>CAZLDP010000038.1:0-12061 GCA_964558145.1 uncultured Prolixibacteraceae bacterium
GCGATATCCGCAATCGTTGAATCTTCAGTCTCCCCTGAACGGTGCGAAGTGACGGAAGTATAGCCGGCCCGGTGCGCCATATCAATGGCATCGAGGGTTTCGGTGAGCGTGCCGATCTGGTTTACTTTGATCAGGATGGAGTTGCAGGCTCCCATTTCGATACCCTTTTTCAGGTAATCGACATTGGTCACAAAGAGGTCGTCGCCCACCAACTGAACCTTATCGCCCACTCTTTTGGTAAGGGCTACCCAGCCTTCCCAGTCGCTCTCGGCCATACCGTCCTCGATGGAGTCGATGGGGAATTTGGCTACCAGTTCGGCAAGGTAATCAACCTGTTGGGCAGCATTTCTTCTCACACCGCCGGCACCTTCGAATTTGGAGTAATCATAAATTCCATCCATGTAAAATTCGGAAGCGGCACAGTCTAACGCTATGGAGATATCACCGCCCTCTTCGGCGCGTCCGGGTTTATATCCGGCATTCTTGATGGCTTCAATGATGCTGTTCAGCGCATCTTCAGTTCCATTAAGTGTAGGGGCAAAACCTCCCTCATCGCCTACCGCAGTGCTGAGACCCCGGTTGTGAAGCACTTTTTTCAAATGGTGGAACACCTCAGCACCCATACGGAGGCCTTCCCTGAAGGAGGGAGCCCCGATCGGCCTGATCATAAATTCCTGGAAAGAAATAGGGGCGTCGGAGTGGCTCCCCCCATTGATGATGTTCATCATAGGTACCGGGAGTGTTTTGGCATTGGTCCCCCCAATGTAACGGTAAAGCGGCATTTCCAGACAAGAGGCTGCCGCCCTGGCTACTGCCAGAGATACTCCTAAAATGGCATTCGCTCCAAGATTCGATTTGTTTTTGGTACCATCCAGTTCAATCATTTTTTTGTCGATAGCTGCCTGATCGGTAGCCGCCATGCCTACGATCTCCTTCCGGATTATCGAATTCACGTTTTCAACCGCACGGAGTACTCCTTTACCCAGGTAACGTCCTTTGTCATTGTCGCGAAGTTCAATCGCTTCATTTTCACCTGTGGAAGCTCCCGACGGAACTGCCGCTCTTCCGATGGCTCCGCATTCCAGTGTTACTTCTACTTCAATTGTGGGATTACCCCGTGAGTCAAGTATTTCTCTTCCTAATACATTGCTGATAAACATATCGTTTTAATTATTAGTGAAAACTTTTCTTTTCAATTCTTTTACGAAAATAGGCAAAAATTGCCTGATCAAAGATAATAAAAAGTCCAGACAATATTTTTTTGATAGGGTTTAACTTAGATTTTACACATCACGCTTATGGACTTGCTCATGGAAAAACAACGTTGCAGTGGTCACCCTAACGAATCCCGCATAAGGGTTCATCCGAACGTTGTGATTGAAATCTGGTCGGATGACAGAGTGGAAAATCGATAGAGATAAGCAGTTATTTCTGATTACCCGTGATAAATTTCATAGTTTTACACGTCGGTGATCCGGAATATTGTGTGGGACTGAGGATAAGGTTTCTTCCGGAAAATAGGCGTATTGTTGAACCGGAGTAACAACTGCTAAAAAGGACAAAATGAAGGCAACGCTTTATGTGGGTTACTTACTGGTATTTCTTTCAGGCTTTACCCAGGCTCAGGAGGGAAAGAACCGCATTTTTCGTGATTTTGTTTCTAAGGCTGTGGTAAAAGGGGGTGAAGCAGGTTTGGCCGTGACAGATCTTGCGACCGGCAAGGCGTTGATGTCGGAAGGGAGTGAGTTGTTGCTGGCGCCTGCCTCTACCCTTAAAACCATCACTACGGCCACTGCTTTGGAATTGCTGGGACCTGGTTACCGGTTCAGTACCCTGGTAGGTTATTCGGGCAAACTGGATCCGGTATCTGGAGTATTGAAAGGGAATCTGGTGGTGAAAGGGGGAGGTGATCCCGTGTTGGGGAGCAAATTATCGGGGGTTTCCGGATCGCCTGATACGTTGGCCGCGTTGGTGGCCGACTCCCTTGGAAGGAAAGGAATCAAAACGGTGACGGGAGATCTTGTGTTGGATGTATCGTCCTACGAACCCTGGTCCGTACCTGGAAGCTGGGCATGGGAAGATTTAGGGAATTATTATGGAGCTGCTCCGTCTGCCCTGACTTTTGCCGACAACATGATTTCGCTCTATTTTGATTCTCCTTCAAAATCAGGAGAACCGGTCACACTGGTCAGAATGGTCCCTGACCTTCCCTGGTTGTCGTGGCAGAATGAGTTAAAGTCATCTTCGGTAAACCGCGACCTGGCGTATGTGTATGGGAGTCCCTGGGGTGAGAAAAGGTTGATACGGGGAACCATTCTTGCCGGCAGAAAGGGTTTTGAAGTGAAGGCATCCCTGCCTGAACCTCCCCTGTTTCTGGGCCATTTTATGAAGGAGAAACTGGCGGGGACAGGTATCCAGGTTAAGGGAGATGTTAGAATTGTATGTGAAAATCAGGAATTTAACAATGTTTGTACGCTGATGTCGCTTCCGCTTTCTGAAATCATCCGTGAAATCAACCATGAGAGTGTCAATCTATATTCCGAGCATCTGGTTATGCAGCTTGCTCTTGAAAAATCGGGAAAGGGAAGTATGCAGGAAGGATTGAAGATCATTGAAGAATTCTGGAAGGAAAAGGGAGTGGATGGACCGGTTTTCATGGAGGACGGAAGCGGACTATCAAGGTTTAATGCGGTCACTCCCCAGTATCTGGTACAGGTGCTGATTCAGATGTACAGAAGCAAGAACGGCTCGCTCTTCAAGGCATCATTGCCTTCGGCGGGGAATGGTACGCTGGGGGGATTTCGTCAGGATGACTTCCCGGGTGAAACCCTTCGCAGCAAGAGTGGTTCAATGGAAAGAGTGCGGGGATATGCCGGTTATCTCCGTTGTGTTTCAGGACGTGAGGTCGTTTTTGCCCTTCTGGTTAACAATTTCCCGGGTACCTCGCAGGAAGTTCAGCGGGAAATAAAGGAACTGTTGAAGAAAATCAGGAACAGTTACTGACGACTTTTTTAAATGCTGAATATCCCATGCAATATAGCTCCCTGGATAATTTTCCCTGACTCAGGATCCAACTGCGATCCGTACATGCTGTGGGGAATCGAGTAGATGATCAGGATAACCAGCGAGGCAACAATCACATACCCGGGTCGTTCTTTTTTACGGTTCATCACCATGGCCAGGATCCAGAAAAGAAAGGCTATAAGCGTTTTATTATCGGTGAGGTCCCAAGCAAAGGGAATGCCGGCCCAGGCTTCCCCGAAAGCATGGAGTTGAACCAGAGGGCCAAGGATCATTCCCCCAACACCTAAAAGAATCAACGTCCACAGGCTGTATTTCCTGAACCCGGGATGACGGAAAACGGCGGTGACACCGGCCAGATTTGCAAAAAACATGGCAATAAACATCAGAATAATATGAGGTATTAGTATGACCGCCGGTACATCCCCTTTAAAGCGGATGACGGTTGCATTGGTTTCATGCAAAGGGTAAATCTGATCTCCCCTGCGGAATTCAACCTTGTATTCCAATTTGCCTGCCGGCGGCTGATGTGGCAGATGACCTTTCAGCATTTTCCCTTCCCGGAGCAGTTCCAGGGTAGACCATTCATTGTGAGTGGGAAATTTTCGGTAAGTGATCGTCCCTTTTACAGTGGTGTCAGGTATTTCAAACTCAAGCAGGCAATCTGATATGCCGCCATGACTCCTGATAAGGGTCAAGGGGTAGTTCACCCCATCGATCGCCACTTCTGCTTTTTTTGGATAGGTCGGGCCTGTTGTCCGTTGGTAGATCATCGCCCCCAGGGTGATGCCTGCTGCAATCAAGACGTAGATGAATGTTTTCAAGATAAAACGTTTAATGAACCGTGAATAGTGCAAAAATAGCCAAATCTGCTAAAATTTCGCCAAAGAAAAAGCGGGTTCACCATCAGATAGGCTTTATTTTTATACCTTGCATGGCTATTTGGGGCTGATGCGGAACCTATGTTCCCGTCGTGGCAGGAGAGGTTTCTGTGATTCATCAATAGCCGTATTCCTGAATTGTTCTGAAAAGATTTGAGATAAAAAGAGAATAGATTCATTCACGTAAAAATGAATATTATGAAAAGAATTCTGATTTGGGTGGTCTGTCTGCTGGTTTTGGGAATATCACCAGCGGTGAAGGCCATAAAACCCTCCAAGGTAGAAGTGAGGGAAGTCGCTTCAGAGAAAAAGGTGGAGGTGCTGGTCGACGGGAAGCTGTTTACGGCATACATCTACCCGGAAAACATCAAGAAACCTGTACTTTGGCCAGTGGTTACTCCTGAAGGAAATATGGTCACTCGGAGTTTCCCTTTGGTTGTTAAGGCGGGTGAGAGGGCCGATCATCCCCATCATGTAGGGATTTGGCTGAATTACGGGAATGTGAACGGCCTGGATTTTTGGAATAATTCGGAGGCTATTCCTGTAGAGAAGGCAGGGGGATATGGCGCCATTCTCCACCGGTCGGTGGATAAGATCAGGAATGGCCGTCGGGATGCCTCGCTGACAGTAGGCGCCGACTGGGTAGATTCCAACGGAAAAAAGCTGCTTGATGTAAAGAGCGCTTTCCGTTTTCTGGCCAATCCGAAACTTAGGATAATTGACCGTACCACTACGCTGACTGCTGTGGAGGGAAATGTGTCTTTTGCTGACAACAAGGAAGGCATGTTTGCCATCAGGGTGACCAGTGAACTGGAGTTGCCGGCAAAAGGGGCTTTAGAACTCACTGATGCACACGGAAACGTTACCAGGGTGGAAAAGCCCGACCAGAGCAAGGTCTCTGGTAATTACCTCAGCAGCGAAGGAATCACCGGAGCTGATGTTTGGGGAACCCGTGGTAAATGGATGCAACTCTCGGGGAGGATGAACGGCGAGGAGGTCTCGGTGGTAATCATTGACCATCCTTCCAATCCGGGATATCCTACTTACTGGCATGCTCGGGGGTATGGTCTTTTTGCTGCGAACCCCCTGGGACAGAAGGCGCTTTCGGGTGGAAAAGAGGAGCTAAATTTTGTGCTTTCGAAAGGAAAATCGGTGACTTTCCGTTACCGGTTGGTGGTTTACTCCGGAAAAATGACTCCGTCCGACATTCAGAAACTAACGAACAGTTATATATGTTGCCGGAAAAGCAAGCTGTTTAACAGGGAATGGTAGTAAAGCCGGTTAAACGGATGAAGTATATTGGAGCGCATGTCAGCGCACAGGGTGGTGTGGAGAATGCTCCCCTGAACGCCAGTAAAATTGGGGCTAATGCTTTTGCCTTTTTTACTAAAAATCAGCGGCAGTGGGTGTCAAAACCGCTGACTCCTGAAAGCATAGCTGCATTCAGGGATAACTGTGAACAATTGGGATTCTGTCCTTTCCAGATTCTGCCCCACGACAGTTACCTGATCAACCTGGGTCACCCCGACAAAGAGGCGCTGCAAAAGTCGCGCGATGCCTTTTTGGATGAGATGCAGCGGTGCGAACAACTGGGTCTGGACCGGCTTAACTTTCATCCCGGATCGCATCTGAACCTGATTTCAGTGACTGCTTCGCTGGCCCGCGTGGCTGAATCGATCAATAAGGCCCTTGACAAGACCAGGGGTGTTATTGCTGTGATCGAAAATACGGCGGGACAGGGAACCAACCTGGGCCATACTTTCGAACAGATCAGGGAAATCATCGATCAGGTGGAAGATCAGAGCAGGGTGGGGGTGTGTATTGATACGTGCCACAGCTATTCAGCCGGTTATGATATCAAAACCCACCAGGGAGCTGAAGAGGTATTTTCACGTTTCGGGGAGATTATCGGTTTCTCCTATCTGAAGGGTATGCACCTGAACGAGACCAAGAAGGAGTTAGGATCAAAAGTCGACAGGCACGATGTGCTGCAGAACGGACTTCTGGGGATGGATATTTTTGATTTCATCATGAATGATGCCCGGTTCGACGGGATTCCCCTGATTCTGGAGACACCCGATGAGACCCGTTGGGCCGGAGAAATCGAACTGCTCAGATCCCTGATCCGATGAGCGATACTGTTTATCTGAACGGTGAGTACCTTCCCCGTAACAAAGCTTTTATTTCGGCCGATGACAGAGGGTTCCAGTTTGCCGACGGGGTTTATGAAGTGATCAAATGTTATGGCGGAATTCCATTCCGGATGGAAGATCATCTTCAGCGGCTGAAGAATAGTCTGCGTGAAATCAGAATCCGTTACCAAGATGTAGACCATTTTCCGGCTGTGCTCAACCGCCTGCTTGATGTCAACGGCCTTGCCGGGAAAGAGGCAGCCGTGTACGTACAGATTACGCGGGGATCTCATTTCCGGGTACACCACTTCCCGGTTATTGCATCTCCTACTGTTTATGCCTTTGCCTTTCCGTTTCCCTCTTTGACCCGGTGGCAGGAGGAAGGGATCAGGGTGGTGACCGCCGATGATATCCGGTGGTTAAGGTGCGATATCAAATCGGTCTCCCTGCTGCCCAATACCATGCTCTACCAACAGGCGGTAGAACAGGGGGCCGGTGAATGCCTCCTTGTTCGCGAGGGTATGATCACCGAAGCTACCCATTCGTCGGTCATGGGAATCAAGGGAGGTACCCTGGTCACCCATCCTCTTTCACCCCTTATCCTGCCGGGGATCACCAGAAAGGTCATTTTAGAGATTTGCCGCGAAAACGCCATTCCTGTCAGGGAAGAGCCTGTTCCGTTGGATCAAATCCCTACCCTTCACGAGTTCATGTTGACCGGGACTGGCAGCGAGGTGATACCCATCGTTCAGGTGGATGACCTGATCATTTCGCAAGGTGTTCCCGGAGCCGTTACACGCTTTTTACAACAGAAATTCTTTCAGAAAGTAAAGATGGAATGCGGACTTTTGTGATTACTGTCGTTCCGGTTCTGATCGAAAAGTCGGGTACCCACACTATCCAGGAATATCCGCAAGGTTAATGCAGAATATGTAGTGGAATTTGTTATGCATTCCGGAAACTGTCCATTTTAAAACCTGATTTCGGTTTTATCCACATCGGCGCCCAGGAACACAAATCCACGGTCGTAAGTTCCCTTAAACATAATGTCTTTGGTGCGGCTCCCGTTTACAGAGATTGCCGGATGAACTGCCGGCTTCAAATCAAGGTTCTCTGCCACTACGCTGCGGCAGTTGTAAAATCCGGCAACCGGTGATTCTTTGGTAACCAGACTGAGCCCTTTGATCATTACATCGGATACGTCGGTACAAGTCATTCCCTTGTCGGCTTCCATCAGGATATTCTCCAAGCGGATATTTTTGAGGTTCATCTCGGGGAGTCCCTGCAGGAAGATAGCCTGCATCGCACCCCGGCAGGTCACGTCGCGGATTTGGATATTTCTGAACTGTGGGGTTTCTTCGGTGACCGGAACAAGTTCCGTGGAGATTTGCTGCCCTTCTTCTTCTAACATTTCGACTACCGATTTTCCTCCGTAATAGAGGTCAAACGAGATGGCCTGCGTTGGAATGTCGGCCATCCGGATGCCCGAAATAAAGATATTTTCGACCACTCCGCCCCGTCCCCTGGTGCTTTTGAAACGAAGACCCACATCGGTGCCCATGAAGGTGCAGTTTGAAACATGCATATTCCTTACACCTCCCGACATTTCGCTCCCCACGGTCACTCCGCCGTGCCCGTGAAAGACCACGCAATCCCTGATGACGATGTTTTCACAGGGAATCCCCCTTTCGCGACCGTCCCTGTCTTTGCCCGACTTGATGCAGATGGCATCGTCGCCCACATCGAACGAGGAGTTGGTAAGGACTACATTTTTGCACGACTCGATGTCGATACCGTCGCCGTTTTGTGAATACCAGGGGTTACGGACCGTGAGGTTGCGAACGGTCAGGTCTTCCACCATCAGAGGGTGTATACACCAGGCCGGTGAGTTCTGAAAGGTGGGGCCGTCGAAGAGAATCCGTTTGCACCTGACCAGGCTGACCATCACCGGCCGGAGGAAGTCCCTGATGGCTTCATAGTCAGCTTGGGTTTGCAGTCCATTAGGAACATTCATGTCAGCCTTCATGGCTGCCTGCCTGAATTGTTCCGACGGGTACCACTCATTTCCCCTGTCGTTAAGGACGCCCCCCGAGGCTACCAGTTTTTTCCACTGGCTTTCGGTAAGTTTGCTCTTTTTGACAAAGCGCCAGGCATCTCCTGAACCATCCCAGACTCCTTTCCCGGTAAAAGCGACATTCTCGACCTCCTTCCCGTAAACCGGTGACATGCAACGCCAGGTGTTCAGCCCTTCGAAGCTGGTTTCAACGAGTGGATAAAGCGCCTTATCGGCGCTGAAAAGGATGAGGGCGCCCTGTTGGGCATGGAGTTCCAGGTTGCTTTTAAGGAGGATGGGTCCGGTTAGCCATATTCCGGGGGGGATTATCACCCTGCCTCCACCCCGGGAGGCTACAGCTTCGATGGCAGCGGCAAAAGCCTCACTGTTCAGATGCTGGCCGCCACTTACCGCACCGAAATCGGTAATCGATACACTGTTATCTGGAATCAGGGGCTCAATGACCGGTGACATTTCAAATTCCACCTCCTCGTATAGGCCGGAGCTCACCTGCGTGGATGGTTCCCTTTGCACCTGGGTACAGGCAATCAACAGCAACGTGCTGAGGACTCCTGTTGCAGCGACTCTGGTTGGATTGAATCGTTCAATGCTCATTCTATCGGTTTATTTTATTTTTCTATGAGTAGCAATATTAAAATCAGAAATCGGTTCATCTCAATACTTTAAAAATTTTCCTGAAACGGTTTCACGGTTAAAATCAGTGATCCGGATGATATACATGCCATTACGGAACCCAGAAACATTCAGGCTCAGTTCCTGGGAACGAACCACTGCACTGTAGACTACCCCGCCTGTGAGGGAATAGATGTCTATCCGGCTGATCCCCTGGGGGTGGTTGATTTTCAGAAGGGAGGTTCGGGGGTCGGAGATTATCTTCAGGGACTCCCTGTGCCGGGGGGGAGCTATTGCGGTTACGCCCCCTTTGTTCTGGTTTTCGGTGATGGCGGCCACCAGCGTGTTGATATACACTTCGATATTGGGATAATGGCCATCCACGGTGGTAAGTTGTGCGTCGACGGGTGAGTAGGGGTCAAGACTCTTGCTCACTTCCCAGTGGTCGGGCATCCCATCGTTGTCGCTGTCGAAAGGGGCTGGAAGTGATGTCAGCAATGGCCATCCTTCCACCGCCGACTGGGTGTCAATCAACCCGTTTTTACTCCCGTTCCCTCCGTCGGGAAAAGTGAGGGTACCCGTTTTTACTTCCCGGGCAATCCTCCGGTCTAAGGTATCCCGCGCCAGCGACGCACCTGCAAATTCCACCACTTTTTCGAAAGCCGCCAGGGCGGAATGGGTTGTTCCTTCCGGATTGCCTGATTCATTGTTCAATTTGAGATGATTCAGGGTGATAGAAGGGGCATAAGCGGCAAAGGTGGAGTGCAGCGAAACCCCCAGCCAGTTGTCAAGGGTATGGGCCGAACTTTCTGTTACGTAATTTCCGGTGATGAAGAAGGTTCCATAAATTCCGGAGGGTTGGGAATTCTTGCCGTCGTCTGCCATAGGTTGAAGGATCCTTGTCCTGTTGGAGGAGGCAGCTCCAGCTTGGTAGTAGTTGTTGACAAGGTTATACCTTCCGCCTTCACCTCCGTAGACCGAATTGCTCCCCCAGTTGTAAATGACGTTGTTTCTGAAGTCCACCAACTCCCGGTCGGCTTTGCCAGAATACCGGCTTCCGCAAAACCGGGGATTCCGGCTGTCGTGATGGGCCAGTAGATTATGATGGAATGAGGCATTCTGTCCTCCCCAGATACCTCCGTAACCATGCGTCCCCTTGTCGTGAACCGAGTTCCTCAGGCTTTCGGAAAGCAGGCACCATTGCATCGTGAAATTTTCGTTGTCGTAAAAAGAGGCGCATTCGTCGGTGCTCCAGCTCATCGTGCAGTGGTCGATCATGATGTTTTTACGTTGACGTCCCCATATCGCATCATTCTCCTGGTCGGTGACATCTCCCATTCTGAAACGGATATACCTGATGATCACCTGGTTGGCATCAATTCTGACAGTGTAGTCACGCAGCGTAATCCCGTCACCCGGCGCAGTCTGTCCGGCTATGGTCACGCTGTCGCGGGAAATCCTGAGTTCACTTTTTAGCCGGATGGTTCCCGACACCTTGAAGAGAATAATCCGCGGGCCGGCCTGATCCACGGCATGGCGAAGAGAACCGGGATTGCTGTCGTCGTTCAGGTTGGTGACGTAAATAACCCGGCCACCTCGGCCTCCAACGGTAAACCGGCCAAATCCTTCCGCACCGGGAAAAGCCGGGAGAAGAGATTGCGCGTGGCCTGCTGAACCGGTCAGAAACAGGATCATAACCCCAAACAGGCAGTTAGTTATTCTGAACATATGTTCACTATTAATTAGCGGGTTTATCTTGTACCGGTACGGGTCAGTGAGTGGATATACATTTCCAGGTTCGTGTATTCGCCAGAGAGGGTGTGAAGGACATTGTCGGCAGGATTACCGGGGTCAAGGCCGACCCTCAACTCCCATTCATCGGCTATCCCGTCGTTGTCCTGGTCGGCCGGGGAGCGCAACTGCCGGAGTTCAGGCCATCCGCCTACAGCGACTGGTGAATCGATGATCCCTTTCTGTCCGCCCCGGAAACTTTCTCCATATTTTTCGATGCCGCTCCGTACTTCCTCCACGATCCGGCTGTCGACCGCATCCCGTGAAAAGCTGGCCCCTGCATCCCGGAGAACATCGCGGAAGGCAGCAGCAGCCGGCTGGGTTTCCATGCGTGTCACTGCCACCTTTTTCCGGAGACGGGAAGCTGCCTTCACATGTTTTGTAACTCCTTCACCCTGAACACCATATTTCCAGTTGTGACAGGTGGTTTTGCGGTTCCCCTCCATCACATTACCCCGGATGTAAAACCTGCCTGCTCCCAGTGTATCGCGGTTGTACCGGGGATCAAAGAAGCTGAGGGTCAGTTCAAGGATCCTGTTTTGCGCACTGCGGGAGGTAGCCGGACCTGGTTTGTAGTAATTGCCGACCATGTTGTAAAATCCTTCTTCACCGCCATATACCGAGTTGTTTCCCCAATTGTAAACTACATTGTTGCGGAAATCGGTTTTTTCCCGTTCAGGGTCATTCGTGTAGCGCGAACCACAGAAACGGGGATTCCTGCTGGTATGATCGCTGATCAGGTTGTGGTGAAAAGTGGCATTGTTCCCCCCCCAGATTCCCCCATACCCATGTTCCCCTTTGTGATGGGCCGATTTATTCAGACTTTCGCTGATGATGCACCACTGAAGGGTAAAACAGGTATTGTCGTAAAATGAGGCTGTTTCGTCGTTTGACCAGCTAAAGCTGCAATGGTCCACGATCAGATGGTTCTGACCGGTAGCGGTGATGGCGTCCTGCTCTTCACCGGAAGAATCACCCGGCCTTACCCTGATATACCGGATGATGACCTGGTTGGCCTCCACCCTGATCCCGAAATTTTTAAGACAAATGCCATCTCCGGGAGCTGTCTGTCCGGCAATGGTGATGCTGTCGTTCTTTATATAAATGGGCTTTTCAAGTTCGATGGTCCCCGAAACCCTGAACACTACGGTTCGGGGTCCACGGGTTTCCACCGCTTTTCTGAAGCTGCCGGGACCTTTGTCGTTGAGATTGTCGACAAACAGAACTTTACCCCCTCTCCCTCCCGAAGTGAACTTACCGCCTCCTTCTGCTCCGGGAAAGGCAATGGGCTGAGGCCACGCTGTAAAACCTGGAAGGAGAAGTAAAATAAAAATGATCAGTTTTTCAGTCATATGCTTTTTAAACCCCCTGGTGCACAAAGAAAACAGACAATAGGCAAAGGATTTCTGCCGGGATGAAACAAAGAACATAAGGATCGGGTTTTCAGGACTGAAATGCAGGGAAAGGAGAGTGCCTTTCCCTACATTTCCATATAAATGGAACGGTTATTTCAGCCATCTTGGATCCCCGATGAGGTTTTCAATGAGCAC
>CAZLDP010000039.1:0-11933 GCA_964558145.1 uncultured Prolixibacteraceae bacterium
CCTCTTGGGTATCACGCTGCTACTGATCCAGAAATACCTGCAACCTGTCAGTCTCGATCCATCTTCGTATTACATGGAGTATGTACCGGTCCACCTCTCCTGGGTCCGGATTTTCTTACTCAACGTGGGAACCCTGACGCTCACCCTGCTGATGCTGATACTTCCCGGCTATTTTGTCAGCAGGATTTCTCCGGGTAAAACACTGCAATTCGACTGAAAAGGATGGAACAACCCCCAACGCATCACGAAATGGATAGCTGGCCCGTAAAGATTGCTTCTGCACTGACACAGAAACTGCCGGGAGGGAAGTCGCACCGGAAAATGCTACCTCCTGGAAGAGAACTAGAACCTTCCCACGGGGTTCAAGGAGAGGTACGTCAAAGCGGGGTATTGTTGCTCCTATTCCCGTCCGACGCCGAACTCTTCCTATGCCTGATCAAACGTCCTTCCACCATGAAGGATCATGCCGGCCAGATTGGGTTTCCGGGAGGAAAATGTGAACAGGATGATGCCAATCCCCTCCAGACTGCCTTGCGCGAATCGATGGAAGAAATCGGCATCCAACCCACCCATGTAGAAATTCTGGGAGCCTTATCTCCGCTCTATATTTCAGTAAGCCGGTTTCTGATTCATCCCTTCGTGGCCTGGAGCCATTCAAAACCCCGGTTTAATCTCTGTTCCGGAGAGGTTGAAAAGCTGTTGTTGTTTCCGTTTCTACAACTTCTTAAAGGGTTGCACCCCGTCGCTACCGGCGTGGAAACCCACTCCGGCAGACTCATGGCGCCTTCGCTCATCCATGAAGGAGAAATCATTTGGGGAGCCACAGCCATGATCCTTTCCGAATTTGCCGATGTAATGGAGGCGGTTTCAGGAGAGTTCCGATACAAGTAAAGCATCGTACTTAACCAGTACCGACTTTACAAAATAACAGGGCTCGCTTCCCTGGCAAAAACCCCACCTGACAACTTCATCGGAGTAGTATTTCGACTCCGATTTGTTAAGCAGAAAAAATTCCACATGGTCGTCCCATTTCATGGGGTCCTTGCCGAACTTTTCCGCGAGCCTCTGGGCATCCCTGACATGTCCCAGCCCAACATTGTACGACGCCAGCACAAACTTAAGCCTTTCACGGTCATTGGTAATTCCGGGCCGGAACTGGTCATTCAGCCACGACAACAGGGCAATGCCTGCCCTGATGTTTTGTTCCGGATCAAAAATGTCATCCACTCCGAATGATTCAGCCGTTTCGGGCATCAATTGCATCAACCCTGAAGCTCCGGAGAATGAAATTGCAAGCGGATCAAAACCTGATTCCCTGTACATCACAGCAGAGATTAATCTCCAGTCCCACCCTGCATGTAAAGCTTCCTTTTTCACCAGTTCATCGTAGAGAGAAACGACACCCCCATGCGCCCGAAGCCCTTTTTCCGGTTTATGAACCGGGTTCCTTAAATTTCCGCCTTCCCACACGCTGTCGCTCCTGGTCTGTTCCACAAAGACCGAAAAAAGGGAAATCAATAGCATGACCAGGAAGACATTCCTGTACTTCAAATTCATTCAATAAAAAATTAGTTAATAAAAAAGGGGGTCAGTTGTAAAACGACCATGCCACTCCAAGACGGAATGTGGCGCGGTTCATCGGATGATGTAACGCCGTAAAATAAGGTCTATTCAAACCCAGGGAGGCTACATTCATATATTGCACAAAAACACGGGTTCTTTTGAGTTTTAAATTTGCAAAACCATCCAGATAAGGATAATTTCCGAGCAGTTTTTCATTCTGAAGATGGAAAAAGCCGGTAACAGGATGATAGGCATCGGCATAATAGGCCGTGTTATACCGAAGGTCGGCGCCCATCTGGATAAACAGTACTTTCGACACCACCATGTCGTAGCTCAGGGATACCCTTGCCGAGAAGTCGGGCAGGTGAATATACCTAGGGGCTGAGGCTTTCTGCCATAGGAGATGAGTCAGCAGGGTAAATTTGCGGAGCCGGAATTCCTTGTTGACGTAGGCTGAAAGCAGGAGGAGTTCGCTCTTGGTCTGTGTAGGCAGTCCAAGCGTATCGTGATAAATGTAATTGTTGACAAGGGAGTAATTTACCCCAGTATTGAGGTTGTACCTGGGACTGTGGTAGTCGAACGAGATATTCATCAACTGCTCATTGATGAAACTGTTCGACCATTTTATTCTGTTTGAGAAGTAACGCTGCTGGAAATAGTCGGGTACACGGTTCACCAGGGATCCCGAAATGGTAATACCCGAAAGGGAATCTTTTAAAAGGCCCACCGGTTTGGAAATGACACCCGTCAATTCAGTCTGCCCTGCCTTAAAACCGGTCAGATACTGCCGTCCCTCAAAATTCCACTGCCAGAATTTTCCGGTTTGCCGGAATATCCCTCCGCCGATGAAAGCATTAGAAAAGGTTCGTTCGTACCATCTGAGTTCAGGACCATTGTACACATAATGGGTATAAGTTCCCGGATAAAAAGGGAAAATGGGTTCCTTGTACCCGGGTGCGGCATAGGAATTTCTCACAACCTCCACTCCGGCATAAGCCCTCTTCCCAAAGCTGTATTTTTTCTGTGCCGACTCATAGAACTTCAACTGGATCAGGTTGGTCACTATATTAAATCGGACAGAGTCGTGCGAGAAGTCGGCATTCAAGTAATAATCTCTGAAATAGTCGCTGTTGTTTTCATCTTCTCCTTCCCGGAAAAGCCTCTTATTCTCCGAAAGCCTGAAAGAATAGATAACTCCGGCTATAGGTCTGAAATCTTCCTTCTTCGACGTGGTATCGGTTACTCCCAGCTTGTACTCGGCATCAGCAAAAATATAATTGGTCCGATATTCCGAACGGGCATCGGTCAACCGCATAACTACATATTCCGTTTCGGTACTCAACAGGTCGTCATCATTGGCCATCCCCCCATTTTCCATGTTGAAAATCCGGTTAAATATCACTCCCCCGTTCACCGTCAGCTTTTCGCCCGAATAAGAGGAATAGAGCGTGATGAAGTGGTTTTTGTTTTCCTGGAAATTATATTGCCCGTCCGATTTAGCCTGGTCATATCTGAATGTAAAATTTAATATGGGGGTCACATTCTGGGAGTGGAGTACATTAAACCGGGTTTCGTTGTTGCGGTTTTTGTTTTCACTCTGACTGTAATCTAACAAGGTGTAAGGTGTGGTGGTATTATAATATACGATTTGGGAAGGAGTGAGCACATAGGCATCGTGGGTCCTTAACAAATAAAAATCAGTGTTATAAACCCTTTTGGAAAAGTCGTTGGAGAGATAGGCTCCCCCGTAATTACCTGTATAGGTATTGGTAATGCCGTCTTTATAGGCCGGGTGGTAATTGTGATAATTTCGCAGAAGGGTATCAACCTTTACAGAATCAAGAAAAGCTCCGAATCCCGATGTTTTCCAGGAGACCACGTGCGGAGGCACGACCCGCTCCTTTTTTTCCGGTTCCTCCATATCGTTTTCCTCTGTGGAACTTCTTGGCCTGATCTGACCCGCCAACAACAGGGGGAAAAGAGATGCTATCAATATCAATATTTTATTCAAATCTGAATTTAAACAAAGAAATCAGATGCAAACATAAGAAATCCCACTGCAACAGCGTACATGTAACATGCTTTTTTCTAAATAATTAACCAAATAAATATAAAGATTAACATAGAAGCGACAAATAAAGTGCCAGTTTATATTTGCCCGACTTCTACCGTCTAATGCGGTATAAGGTAAAGAGGGAAAAGGCTGAAAGCCTATTTCAACTCCAGCCCAAGGCGTTGCCCTGGGCTGGAATAAAAGGAAAGTCCGGTTTTTTTCAGTCTCCCGGATGAACAAATTGAATCAGGAGTGATCTATTTTAAAATATTTTTGAGTTCAGCAAGGGGAACAACCTTCCCTTCCAGGAAGCCAACAACAAAACAGCCGGAAAATTTATCGGACAGTTCCCTTTTCTTTTGTGCGGCAGCAGCATATGTAGGGAAAGTACCGGCAAAGTACTTGTAGTACTCCCCAATCTGCTTTTCGAATATCCTTTCTTCTCCCTTGAACATTTTTGAATTCTTTTCCAGGGGGAAACGGTTGGCATAAATCTGAACAGTGTAGAAAGTTCCATTTGCTGAAATTTCTTCCGTTCCCTGGTCCAAATCAACTTCTCCGGGCGAAGCGGAAGTTAGGCCAACGGGTGCCGGAACCGGCTTACTTGAAGGGCTGTCCATTTTTGCTGAAAGCCCTGAAGTATTCTGGTTTGTAGTGGAGACGACAGATTTATCCCCTAAAAGGCAACCCTTGAAGAAATCAGGATCCAGCATCTGGACAGGTATGGTTTCCTTATCCCTGAAGATAGAGGGATCGAAGAGTTGTCCCCAGTAATAGTCAGATTGCACATCCAGGATTTTAAACTCGGTACGGCGATTGGCCTGGTGTTCCGCTTCGCTGCAGGGAACTCCGTCGGTACAGCGATTCACTGGCTGACTTTCCCCGTACCCCCGTGCTTCTATTCTTACGGCATTGACCCCCCTGAGCGTGATATACCGGACGGCCGCTTCGGCGCGTTTCTGCGACAACTCATCGTTGTATTCCGCAGAAGCACGGCTGTCGGTATGTGAAGACAACTCAATAGCCAATGGATAATTTTTCATCGTCCACACCAAACGATCAAGAGCCGGCCGGGCATCAGCCCTGATGTTCCATTTGTCCAGATCATAGTAAATATTCTCCACAACAAACCGTTTGTTGACCTCATAAGAATCTAAGAGCAACTCCCGGGGAAGAGAATTGCACTTTCCCGGGTTGATTTCCGGGAATCTGAAATTAAAGCAGTTATCAAAATACCCTTTTTTCATGGCTTTAAGCACATAAAGGACGGAACTGTCGACTGGCAGTTGGAAAAACCCTTCCGTATCGGTTTTCAGTACCAATACCTGGCGCGTACGCGGATCCAGCACAAACACAGAAGCGCTGGAAAGAGGCTGCAGGGTATTTTTGTCCTTGACATAGCCGCAAGCCTTGCCGCCACTAGCCAGCCACTTACCTCCTTCATCCTGATGAGTGGGCTCCTTTTCATCTCCCTTCTTCTTCCCCGCAGGCAGGGGAGTATAATTCCTTACGGCATAAATATCATCGGCACCCATTCCTCCCGGTCGGTTGGAACTAAAAAATCCATCCGTACTTCCTTTCCGGAACACCAAGCCAAAGTCATCGGATGGTGAGTTCAGCGGCGCCCGCATGTTTTCAGGGGAGCTCCACTGGTTCTCCTTCAGATGGGAAACAAACAGGTCCAGACCGCCATAACCCAAATGGCCGTCGGAAGAAAAATAAAGGGTCGAATCGTTTTGCCAGAAAGGAAAAACTTCATTTCCAAAACTGTTGACCACAGGACCCAGGTTACGGGGCGTACTCCAGTTCTCTCCGTTCTTTTCACTGATATAAAGATCGGTACCCCCAAATCCGCCCGGCATATCTGAGGAAAAAATCACCTTTGACCCATCTGCCGATACTGTAGGATGCCCCACGGAAAAGGCTTCATTGTTGTACGGGAAAGGTCTGTAAACCACTTTCTTTCCGTCGGTCATTTCTCCGATGAAAATATTCAGCAGGCTGGTTCTGAAGTTGTTCTGATCCCTTTTGATTTTTGACTTGGTGGTACGTGTAAGGAATATGGTCTTAAAGTCAGAAGAAAAGCTGACCGGACCGTCATGCCAAGTTTGGTTGAAAACATCGGAGGTCCTCCGGGGCTTTTCCATACTGGTCCAGAAGTCGTTGTAATAAGTCGGCTTTGAAAAATAAAGGTCGAGATAACCGTAGTTGGTCCACTCATAGACATAATCATCGGGAAGACCGGTGGAGCGGTCGGAAGTGATCAGAATGCCGTCTTTGAAAAACACCGGGGCAAAATCGGAGAATTTGCTGTTCAGAGAGGAGGCATTGGCAATTTCCACGGAAGGGGCCAGAGGTTCGAGTTCTCTGATATCACGGCATAAGCCAGCCATGATTTCCCCTCTGGGATCACCGGGTTCCAACTCTGCATAGCGCAGAAAGTTTTTTTCTGCTTCCTGATATTCTCCCAAACTTCGCAAGGCCTGTCCCAGATAAAAAAAACTGATGGGTTCAGGATCATACATTTCAATACCCCTGGTGTACCATGAGCAGGCTTCTCGGACATTGTTGACCAGGCGGTAGCAGTCGGCCAACCGGAAAGTTGCTTCTCTCTTTTCCTGTTCACTTCCCACAAGAAGGCTTTTCTGATAAAGAGGTATTGCCTTGGAATACTTGTATAATTCGAATAATCGGTTGGCTCTCCTGTTGCCGGCCATTCCGGAAAACCCGGTAAACAAAACGAGTGCGCCAATCAGAAATATCATCCTGTTGTTCATTCCCGGAGAAAATTAGAGTTGTAACAAATATACGTCATCTTCAAACGATTTTGGCCTCAGAAAAAGCGGGGCGTTTTCATACGGAACCGGTAAACATCCACATCAAAACTCAGCCTGATCTCATGGGAACCATAGTTATGAGGCTGGAGTTCATTGAGGTAGATATCATAGGAATATCCAAGCCTGATTCTGGGATTGATTTGAAATTCGGCCAGAAAGGCAATGGCTTTCAAGGTACGGTAGGAGGCTCCCACCCAGAAGGTATTTTTAAACAGGAAGCTGGCGTTAAAGTCGGCCTGCAGCGGTGCGTTTTTGACATATTTAGCCAGTACCGAAGGACGGAAAAAAATGTCTTCATTGACGGGGAAGACGGCCCCCGACATCAGATAAAAATGGCGCAACAGCCTGGTGAAAGAGGTAGACCCGTTTTGAGTTTTTGTTACCCCATACTCATTCTCGAGCAACTGCTTGGAGGAAAGGCCCGCATAGAACTTAGGAGACTGGTAATAAACACCCAAGTTGAGGTCAGGGGTGATCTTTCTTACTTCTCGAGGGTAAAAGTAATCGTCGGGATATTTCACCCGGATCATATCCCACTGGAAATCGAAATATTTGAATCCCGCCTGGAGGCCGAAAGAAAAAGAACTGTTTTCAAAAAGAAGCCGGTAGGCATAGGTAGCCATCAGACCCTGGTGGATGGAAGGGCCAAGGGCATCGCGGTATCCATACATCCCAACACCCACCTTACGGTTACGCATAGCCATATGAGCTCCAAAGGTCAACGTCTGGGGTGCTCCGTCAATACCCACCCATTGTGACCGGTTTAATAAGTCAATGGTGAGGACCTCACGGCTTCCTGCATAGGCAGGGTTCACCAGGAGCTTGTTGAACATATATTGGGTATACAGCGCATCTTGCTGGGAATAAGCCCCAAAACCCATCAACAGGAAGAGAAGAAATATTGTCTTTTTCATAATACCACTCAATTTGACATTCAGAAACTGCTTTTTACCTGGATCCATCCTGTGTAAGTTTTGACGTTTTTAATATCCAGCAAATAGTAGTAGGTTCCATCAGGTACCTTCTTCCCCTTGTTGTTGGTTCCGTCCCAGAAGACGCCGTTCTTCCCGTAACTGTAATACTCCCTGATCTTATCTCCCCAGCGGTTGAAAATCATCACCACATTATCGGGGAAGAGTTCAATACCGTCGATCAGCCATACGTCGTTGATTCCGTCTCCATTGTTGGAGATGGCATTATAAATGATCAGCACATCATCGATATTGTCGGTGACGGTGATATTCACGGTATCCCGTGCAGAGCAACCCGTTATCCCATCAGTAACAGTGATGATAAACCGGGTATCGGAAGTGAGGGGTATGGTTTCCGTACTGCTGCCATTTTGGTTCAGCACCTTCGTGGCCGGTTCCCAGGCATAAAAGTAATTTCCGGAGCCGTTTTCGACCAGTACCGACAGAGGGGCACTCCGGTTCTCCATGATGTTTTTGTCCTCACTTGCAGTAACGATAAGCTCTTTTGCCACGGAAACGGCCATGGTGTCGCTGACTGTCATCTCTCCGCAACCGCTCATACCCCGGCCGGTCAGAATAAAGAGGATCTGCCCGTATTCACCGGCGGCTGGTTTATATTCGGGATGAAGAAGGTTGGTTCCGGAAAGCTCTCCTTTCCCGGAAGTGGTCCACGTCAGGGAGGAGACATGTTCAGCCCGGGCTTCGTCAAGAGGGATCACCTCTCCGCTACACGCCTGCTTGTCAGGCCCGGCATAAACCTTTGGCCGCGGAGTGATGGTCAGGATGAGGAAATCACTTGCACTGGCACACTCCGAGGAAGCTGTCAGGCTCAGAATTACTCTTCCATTGAGGATATCTGCAGCACTTGGGGAATAAACCGGTTTAAGAGTCGCAGGGTCGCTGAAGCTTCCGGTACCGTTGCTTCTCCATTCCAGGGTAACACCCGAAGCCGGCGAGGTGCCGTTAAGGGTGAAGGTACTGCCTTCACAAATCACCGCATCAGCCCCGGCATCAGGCTTGATACCGGCATTATCGGCAATTACTGTCACCTGCTGGGTACATACCGACCTGTTTCCCGATTGGTCTATAACTGTCCAGATTACCTGACTAATACCGGTCATAAACCCTGAAGGCTGTAATGGCCAATTGAATGGCCCGCTCAATGAATTGTCGGGGCCAAAAATCTTATAGGAAATGGTGACCGGCTGCCCGCAATTCTCAACATATCCAGGAGGAGTCAGTGTAATGCGTGCAGTACAGGTTCCTGCGGGTGCCGTAACCGTCAGCGGAGAGTGACAATTAAGAAGAGGAGCTTCCCTGTCTTCCACGATAACCGTAAAAGTACAGCTATCGGCCTGATTGCTGTTCTTTTCCCAGATGACATATTTCACACTATTTTCCCCTACCGGAAAGATATGACCGCTCACATCATTCATTCCCTTGGTGGTTGTTCCGTCGGGGTGGGTAACACTCCAGGTTATACTGAAATCGCAGTTGCTGCGAGCCATCAGGGGTGACAAACTGTTAACAGGCGATTTCCAGCCACAGCCACCCGGATCGCTCGGCATCACCAGGTTAGGCTGGCATATCAGTTCCGGGGACTCACTGTCAATCACTTCCAGTTGGAAGGCGCACCAGGCCTTGTTGCCCGATTGATCTTCTGCCTGGTAACGGATGTTGTACCGTCCAGTCGTCAGAATGGTGCCCAGTGCCGGACCATTTACCTGGGTAACCTTTACCTCCGAGCAGTTGTCCACTGCTACAGGTATGCTCCAGATGGCTCCCCCTTCACACATACCGGGCCAAAGTCCGACCGTGTACAGATCGCCCTGAGGACAGTTGATAAATTGAGGAGGTTCTTCATCTACCACGGTGACCGTGACCCTGCAGGTATCCGAATGACAGGAAGTTTCACAGGCCTCTGCCCACCACTCCACTGTAGTGGTCCCCACCGGAAAGAAAGCTCCCTTCAATGTATGCGGATTGCCCCATGCCGAATAATTGTGATGCAGGTTGATCCTGTCACAGATATAATCGTCACCGTCGGCATCAAGCAGTTCATTGGTAATCACATAGCCGCACAATCCCGGGTCAGCCTTGAAGGTAAAGGCTCTCTTTTCAGGACATGTGATTTCAGGCCTGGGCAACACGGTGAGCACCATCTCATCCCTCACCTCTTTACAGATTCCCCCAGCGAAAGGCTGGACTACCATCACCAGGGTAACATCTCCCAATTCATCGGCAGGTGCATGATAGACTGGGTGGAGAGTCTGTTCACCGGTCAGCGTACCCCTGCCGTTGTGGCTCCAAAGGATTGAGGAATAGTTGCTGGCAGTAGCGTGGCTGATCATATGGCTGTTACCGCTGCACATCACCTCATCGGGGCCTGCAGAAGCTTGGGGCGAATCATAGATAGTGACCTTTACCGTGTCGCTATCGTAACATCCGGCGAGGGTCAGACTGTATTCTACCAGGTAAGTACCTTCCACCAACCCTGAGAGTCGGGTCACAGGCTGTTGTGGAGCTGAAAAAACGGGAGTGTTGGGACCGGATATCAATTTCCAGGCCGACTGAGCCATATCATAGGTGTTACCTTTTAGTTCAACGCTGGTCACACCACACAAATCCGCATCCGGCCCCGCCTGCGCCGTGATCTCTCCGTAGACGGACAGATTCAGGGTATCATTGCGGCACAGCAAGGAAGAACAAACCTGGAAAACCGCCATGTCCTTCCCTTCAAACCCCACATCAGGGGTATAGGTAAAAGCGCCGTTGGCAGCAATGGTCACAGTTCCGTGCTGTGGTACAGCCACCGGGGTTGTATTAACAGTCAGGGAATTTCCGGCCTGGTCGCGGTCACCGTTGGCAAGGATATTCCCTGTGAGGGAGGATTCCCCACACATGGCCATGTACTCGTTGAATATCAGCAGGGTGGGCATCATCGGATGCGTCTCCGCATCATCACTGTTGTTCCCGGGATAAGGATCGTACTGCTTCCCTTTTACTGTTGCGTGGTTCACATAATTCCCGGAACCATTGACAGTGGCAGTAAGCAACAAAGTGGCAGAATTTCCAGCCCGGAGATAGATAATTTCCCAGTTGGGCGCTGTCCAGGTTCCATGCGAAACTGTCGCTCCCACAAAGGTATATCCTGATGGAAGCACGTCAGTAACTACAATTCCTGTGGCATTACCCGGACCGTTGTTGGTAACGGTGATCGTAAAAATAATATTCGATCCTATCGGAGGAATTTCGTCATTGACACTTTTATCAATAACAAGATCACAGTATTCGGGAGTACCTATGCCATCGCTGTCGCTGTTATTGCCAGGCTGCGGATCTGTTTCATTGCCTTCCACCAACGCAGTATTCAGGTATGGTCCGCTTGCGTTTACCCGCGCTGTCAACCGCAAAGTAACAGAGGCTCCGTTGGTCAGTGTTCCGATGGTCCACAAGGGATTGCTCCAGCTTCCTGCAGAAGGGACCGCACTTACCAGCGTATATCCGGCAGGCAGGAGATCCGTCACCACTACTCCTGTGGCAGAAGCAGGACCATTGTTAGTGACCCTCAGGGTGAAAACCACATTGCTTCCGGGAACAGCTGAGGAATTATCCACGGTTTTCAGGATGGAAAGATCTGACTGGCATACCGGTGACTGTAAAACAACGACAGCCGGTGAAGAGACACACCCCTGGGAGTTCATTGCAGTTACGCTAAACCTGCCGGGAAGTACTTTCTCAAAAATGGGTGAAGCCTGATAAACCGAACCATTTATGCTGTAGGTATAGCCAGTACCCAAAGGCGATGTGATGGTTATGGTGCCAGTCGGTGTCTGACAGGTAGGCTGAATTACGCTTACTACAGGTGCAGGCAGTGTCGTGCAGGTACCCGGGGAAGTGGTTCCCACCAGCCTTGTCGCACTGCGGCAACCATCGGGCGACAGCACACTGGCGTAAATCGTCTGCGCAGGACCATCCTGGTCGTACACCGGAAGTGTGGTACTCCACGTCGTTCCACCATCAGTGCTGAACTGAAGCGTTCCACCCGTGCCGCTCACCGTCCCCAAAGAGATCGTTCCTCCACCCAACGTGCAGTTCGTGCAGGTACTGTTGGTGATGGCCAGGGTTCCCGTGGGGGGAGCAGGCGTGGCATACACCGTGATGGACACGCTGTTGCTGTACGTGCTGCAAATCACCCCGCTGGTCGTGGTATATTTTCGCTGATAGATATAGGTTCCGGCAGTCAGCGTGCCGGTGGTGTAATTCTGCTGGTTGTTGGCGCCGGGGGCTGCCGTGAAGCCACTTCCCGTATTCACCTCCCACAAATAGGTGCCGCCTACCGGACTCGCTGCTCCTCCCAGGATGGTCGTCCCCCCGAAGGGAGCGCAACCACTGGCCGGGCTGGGTTGCGTGATCGTATTGCCCGTGATCGGGCAGGCACAATCCGAACCCGCTGTGATTACCGCGATATCCGTACATCCATTGGTGGTTGTCCATACCAGGTTGTAG
>CAZLDP010000040.1:0-11850 GCA_964558145.1 uncultured Prolixibacteraceae bacterium
TCGGGAACATGATGATAAACGGTAGCGGCACGTTGGGTTCCGTCCAGATCACCCACCGCTCTCGCCGGGCGTATTCTAAATCTTCAGAGTCAAGCTTCTCCGTTGTCGGCACAAACCCTTCCAGTTGGCGGGCAATCTTGGTAACGCCCAGTTTTTCCATCAGCCTGGGGCGAAATTCTTTCTGCCAGGCGGTGAAATCATCTTTACTGCTGCCTTTAAAGGCGTATCGCATTTCCGCGTTGTTATAAAGCTCGTTGAAGTAATCGGGAGCGTGAAACTCCGTTACCCGCTCCATCTCGCGGCGGTTTTCCCGCCTTTCCGCAGCGGTATCGTTGTTACTCTGTTTGGCTTGGTTGCCGCATCCACACGGTAGCCCCGCGAGCGACAGCAGGAAAAAACCGGTAAGAAGGTTGTTTAATCGTTTCATTGTAATATTGTTTTAGGTTTTGTTTCATTTATTCTCGTTTACCACACCTCCACCTCATCGATGAACAACCATCCGTTATTAACCGTTGCTTCTACCTTGATAAAGCGGGCTTCCTCGTGCATATTTTCCCATATACATCGTTTGATATCGAATTCCCCTACCGGTGCGTGGTGGTGGTACATGGTTTTGGGCAAGCCGTACTTTTCGCCGTCGCCGGAGAACGAGATGGCCACCTCCTTCGGGAAAAATATCTCGCTGCTCGTGTTCTGCTCGAAGTTGATCTGCACCCGCTGAATGGATGTAGTTTGTCCCAAGTCAATCACAAATGCTACGCGGGGCACGTTGAACCCTTGCCAATACCCATCCCCGTGCGTCATACCCTTGTAACCATCCACCAAAGCCTTGTCACCCTCTGCGGGGTATTTCGGACTGTAGGGGGTTAGGTACGAGATCGGCTTGTTGATGGCTTTATGGTAACCGACCAACTTTCGTGCGACTTCACCCAGCGGTTCCTCACCGTTAAATAATCGTGCGGCAAATGAAGTAATCTCTTTCACCATAACCGGCTCACAGTACAGGGGTGATTGCGCCGTAGGTTCTGTTCCATCGGTTGTGTACCTGATTTCGGCGGGGTATAACTCGGTGGTAAGGCTTACCGCGATGGCCTCTTTTTCGAAATCGGTCGTGGTTTCTATCAAGGGTTCCCAACTTAGGGGATAGGTGTTATACCCCTGTTGTTGCAGTAGGGGAACCGCTCGGTTCACACGCACCTTAAAATCATCCCACGAGCGTTGCTCCTGCATCGACCAAGTTATCTCCGCCAAAGCCAACAGTCTGGGATAAATCATATACTCCGCATAAGCTTCTGTGCCGATGTACTCCGTCCATAGATTGGCTTGTGCGCCGATGATGTATTTCCGCTCGTTCTCGTTCAGCACCTCCGGTACGGGGTTATAAAAGTACATCTTCTCCAGGGGGAGGAAGTCGCCGATGGCCTTGGGTTGCGTTTCGGGAATCCATTGGTAGTGGTCAATGTAACAGTAGTCGCCCGGGCTCATAATGACCGAATGCCCGCTTTGTGCAGCAGCAATGCCTCCTCTCTCGCCTCGCCACGACATTACTGTGGCATCGGACGGTACTCCTCCATCCAGTATTTCATCCCACCCGATTAACTTTTTCCCGTTCGTCTGCAAAAATGCGCCTATCCTTTTCACAAGGTACCCCTGTAACTCATCTTCATTGGTCAAGCCGTTTTCTTTCATCCGGTTCCGGCATCTTGGGCAGGTACGCCAATGTTTTTTATCCACTTCATCGGCGCCAATATGGATATAGTCGGATGGAAAGATATCCATCACCTCGTTCAGTACGTTTTCAAGAAACACAAAAGTCTCTTCGTTGCCCACACAAAACACGTTGCTCGTGTAAGGTTTCCCGCTGCAAGATAATTGCGGATAAACGGCAAGTACCTCTGCTGAATGTCCCGGCATCTCGATCTCGGGAATGACGATGATATGTCTTTCGGCTGCATAGCGTACCAGTTCTTTGGCATCCTCACGTGTGTAGTAACCACCATATGCATCCGGCGTACCTTCAGGAACATACTTGCGAGGTGCCGATAGCCAATTACTCCATTCTTTCTCCTTGTGCCAGGCAGCAACACGAGTTAATTCAGGATATTTCTTTATTTCGAGTCGCCACCCCGGGTCGTCGGTCAGATGCCAATGGAAACGGTTCAGCTTGTAGTGTGCCATCATATCAATTTGCTTCTTCAAGAACTCGATAGAGAAGAAGTGGCGTGAGCAATCAATCATCAACCCCCGATGGGGAAAGCGGGGTGTATCTGTGATGGTCACAAAGGGAATCCGACAACTTTTAAGAGTGTCTACTTCCACTAGTTGTAGCAACGTTTGCAATCCGTAGAACAGTCCTGCTTCCGAGTTTGCGGAGAGGGTGATGCCCCTTTTATTCACTTCCAGTTGATATGCTTCGGTTGAACTACTTTTATTTTGATTGATAAGCATCAGTGCCAACTTCTTGCCGCTCATAGCAATAGACAACGGGGATGTTTGCAGGTAATCCGACCAACGTTTTGTTAATGTGCTATCTATGTTCGGTGCAGCCTCTATGAACACCCCGCCGGAAAGGTCCAGGTACCCCGGATGGAGGTGTACCGATTCCGGCAAGGGAATCAGCCGTGAAGTTACCTCCGCCCGATGCTCATCGCTTACCTTGCCGCCGGTACAACCGGGCAAAAGCAGGCAACAGGTCACCGCAATCATAATGGCATGGCTTATCTTTTTTGTCATATCATAAGTGTGATTAAGAGGATTTGGAAAATTTCAAAAACAGCGGTGTCAGGTAGGCGAGCGGCTCTTTCACGATGAACCCCGAACCGGTTTTCGATATCTCCGCGGGAACCCACTGTCCCCGTTCATTCAAACGCTCAACCTTGCCGTTGCTCCACCCCGGCGCCACATCCAGCTCGAACGTGTCAAACAGATCGGAGCTTAAGCTGATCACGGTGGCTATCCCGTATTTCCCCGCCCGTTCGCGGTTGAAGATGCAGAAAGCGTTGGGTTGGTTCTTTACAAATAAAGGCAAAGGTTCATTACCCGCCCATTCGACAACCTGCCGGAGCCATCCTTTCATTTTGTAGTTAAACACTTGTGAAGAATGGTTGTCGGATAAGGAAAGGGCGAAAACAGCTACCCGACCGCCCAACTCGTTTTCAAACAACACCAAATCGGGATTGGATGAACCTTGTTTGTTGTCTTGACTAATGTCACCACCGACCCAGTTAAGTACTGAATGAGAAGAAAGGCTTTGCACGGATTGAGCTTTGTCGGAAGGAGTCAGCACGTACTTGTCGGTTCTTTCCGTGCCGAATCCAACTTCAGTGGAAGTATCCAATTTTTGAACGTTTGCCAACCCCAACCATTTCCCCCACCCGGAATTGAAGAGTGCCTCGGCCGCCTGCCCATCGATGACCAGGCTGCCGCTGAGCAGCGACTTGATCTCTTCGTCGGTCAAGCTGTCGGAGATGTTGTTAGACAACATCTTGACCTTCCCGCCCTTCGTGGTGTAGGGAATCCCCATTCGCCCGAGGACGTGGATCCAAGCATTGTTACGGCCGCGGTGTCCGCCTTCGCCCCCGTAGGGCGAGGCGATATGGGAAAACGGGTTGTGGATAATTTCGCACCCCGATACATCGCAACTGGCGACCGCCTCTTTTAAAGCCGAAAGGCGCTTGGCCTCAGCCCGGTACATCTCGAAATACCCCCTTTCTTCAAGCGGGGTGTCATTGTATTGTGCCGCGTATAGCAGAAGGTCTTCCAACCCGTAGGACAAGGCGATCGATACGAGCGTTTTTAACTTGGTGGCCGACATGTAGAAACGGATGTGTGGCGCCGTGTCGGCTTCATAGAAGCATTCGAAATCTTCGGGAAGGTGTTGTCGGTAGTATAACATGTCAAACACGGTATTGGGAATCCTCATGTCCTGGTAAGAGGTGTACTCCGTGCCATATAACCGTACCATGGGACGCGTGTTCCCGGCGAATGCTTTGGTGACCGCTTCCGTGAAGTCGCCGTCAAAATCAGAACACCCCGATTGGCACAACGACAAACGTGTTTCGGGCGCGACCTGGTCAACCGCTTTCCTCACCTCTGCCGCGAGCAGCGTCAGGGAATCGCGACTCGTCTCTGCCCAGGCGCGGCGCAAGCGCTTGCTTTCGGGGGTTACTTCACTGAAAATAGCAACCAGTTCTTCACGTGAATAGTAGCGTCCCGTCCGTTCCTCGAACATCTTCAGGTGCAACGGGCAAAAACAGCCGAAATCGTTGTTCCCGGGTGGTTGCCAGCTCAGCTCGTAATCATCGTCGAACTGCACCACGAAGGGATGCGCTTCCTTTATCAGTTCAAGGATGTTGTCAGCCATGAATTTTTGAAAGCGTTGATCCAAGGGGCAATAGGACCGCAGGGTCACGTTGCCGTCTATATTGACAATCCGCTGGAAACCTTGTCCAAGTTCCTTCCCGTACCTCAAGCCAACCCCCCACCAGCCAATATCGATGCCGTGCGGTTTCAGCTTCTCCTTCACATGCTTAATCTGTTTACCCAGCTCCCTGTAAGCCGTCAGTTTATACTCTTCCGCGCTTTTCGGGTAGGGCCCGATAAAAACAAAGCGACGCGGCCCGTACTTCTCCTTTATCTCGATGAGTTGTTGCAGCATGAACTCCTCTTTGTCGGGATAGTACAAAAAGGGAACGATGGGGTCGATGCTCTTCAATATGTTGTTTCCGCCTTCGTTTACAAGCTGTTGTAAAGAATTCAATGTTTGGGCATTTAGGTCGTTGACACCCGTGAGAGTGGCGGCCGATGCCAACCCCCAAGCGGATGTTTTAATGAAGTTTCTTCGTTGCATATCATTAAAACTTTTATTTTCCTCCTTGGTTATGAATGGCTGTTTCGGTGATGGCGCCTATTTCCCCGTCGTTTTTCAGCAGCTCCACCGTTTTCCCTTCGGAGCCTTGCAGGGAGATGCCGTTCAGGTACAGCGCATCGATAACCCCTTTATTGTGGAGGTAGACGATGTTGCCGTTGCACTTGTTCTCCAGCGTTGAGTTTGAAATAGAGAGCCATCTCACGTGGGCGCCCTCCTCTACCAGTATCTGATCGCTCGTGGCGGTCTCTTCCGTGCGGTGGCAATCGGAAATGGTGAGGTTGGTAACGACTGCCGGCGCGTACACCCGTATCTGTTGTGCCCAGGTGGGATGCGAGTTCGTACAGTACATCCCGCTTATGGAGATATCTTCAAACCTGCTGCCGCTGCAATCGGGAAGGATGTTGTGGTTGGAGAGACAGATGGCGCCGTACTGGTAGGAGCCGAAAATATTGGAAATCTTGATCTTTTTCACCGGTGAAATACAAGAAAGCAGTCTCACGGCCCTGTGGGTATTCTCCGCCCAGATACCGTCAATCTCTATATTGGTGATTGGCCCAAACTTGATACCTAACGAGGAGGCTTCATCGGCGTTTAAAGCCACCAGGTCGTCGTTGGTAGTACCTTTCAGGTTCGCGATGCGCCCGTGATGGCAGTTGCTGACGAGATGGATGCCATCCATGTTCTCACGCGCCAGATTGTAATCGAACGTGATGTTCTCAATCGTGAATTGCTCAATATTTCCTGCCAGAAACGCGAAGTATTCGGGATCCTTGAACGTGACACCGTCGATACGAAGGTTTTTCACGTTCTCGAAATACATGATTACCCCGAGGAACATCTTGGAATTATTAATTTTCTTGCTGTGGGGACGTTGTTCACGTACCTGGGTCAGGTTGTTCCCGTCCCATATCCCACCGATTACCGTAATTCGTTGGTTACCGTTTTCGTAATCGGCATTGGTCAACAGGTGTGCACCGGAGTTGTCGGTCGTCCGGATGACCGCGTTCCTGTCAACAACCAACGTTTGCCCGGAGTGGATCTTCAGTACTTCGCTAATCAGGTAGTGCTTGGGTGGTGCCGGCAGGTAGATGGTGGATTGCCTGCTGTCCAATAACGCTTGCAGGCCTGCCGTGTCGTCGTGAACGCCATCACCCTTCACCCCCGGGATGTCTATGGCATGCGTGGAGAGGGTGAACCCAAAAACCAACAGGAGAATTGAAAAAAATTGATAAGATTTATGCATCGTTCAAAATATTAAAATGTTTGATTAGAGTTATTCTTCTATGGAGGCACCTATTTTTTATTTATTTTGGTGAACTCAAAGAAAGCCACACCATTAGATGGAATGCTTAACTCTATATCTGTTTTTAAATAATAATCTTTTTCGTTCCAGATATCAAATAAATGGTAATTGGGTATAAGTATGTTCAGTATAGGTCGATTGAAAGAAAAGCCTAAATCTGTTTTTCCCAATTTTTTGTTTTGTGTTTTTTTAGAACGATTGAAAATAGCTAACCAACCTCTATCTGTATCATTCTTATTGACCGCTTTATATATTTCAAGGCTGTCACTCATATAAACTAATGATCCCGAAACACCATTTTGATTGCATTCAATCATTCTTTTATTGGTAAGCAGTGCATCGCTATGAGCATCCATCGTAAGCAAATCGCCACCAATAAATAAAGGAGATGCAAAAATGGAACGTTGCGTAATAAAAGATTCTGCCTGATCTTTAGTAAATTTACTTTTCCTTGCACGATTATCGAATTCTTGACCAGTTTTTAACACTTCAAGTCTTCCAAGTGGTATCATATCAAGATCCGGCCAAAAACCCGGCATCCCCATACCCTGATACACCTTCATTGCATCAAAGCTTCGATCAATAGAGCTCTGATTATCCCAAATGTCGGCTGTAACACGAAGCATATTGCTATTTTTATAATAGGGCACATACTCCATTTTGGTATCTTCGCCTGGCGATAAACTTAAAAGTATCGGCCTGCCTGTTTTTTTAATAGCTTTAGAAATAGCCAAAAGTTCATCAGGCATTCCAGTTATATCATCATATTTAATAAAATCAACACCCCAATCTGCCATTTTTTGCATCAAACCATCATAATACTCCTGCGCTCCTTTTTTATTCATATCAACACCAATTGTAAAGCCGCACCATGTACAAATGCTTTCAGAATTAACAATCTCTTGAATAGGAATGTTTGTGCCCTTTACCATACTCCCATCTGTTATGGCCTGTCTCAATACACCTCGCATAAGATGCAAACCAAGCTTAATATCTTTTGAGTGCGCATAATCACACAACGCTTTTATTCCGTTGCTAAAAAACACTCTCGATGGTTCAGGATATCCGTACTTATCAATATGAAGTTTATCCTCTTCAGTATACCAACCCAAATCAATTACAAAATAATCATAGCCCAGAGGTTTGTATTTTTCAGCCAAAACATCAATAAGTTTAATGGCTATTTCCTGTGATAATGAATTATTGTAACATGTATAACTATTAAAACCCATTGGCGGATTAAATGCAATATTTTGCTGAGCATTTACTGTAAAAATATGCCCACACCATAACAAAATTAATGTCCAGATTGTACGTTTCATTATTATTATTATTATTATTATTATTATTATTTTCATTCACTAGTAGCCGACTAAAATCAAAATTTATCGGTTCTTATTTTTAAATGCCCGTTATTCCCTTGTTCCCGTTTAGCGGGTCGACGTTGGTAAGCAGGTGCGCGTTACAACTGTCGGCCAACCTGACGACCGTGTTTTTATCGAGGATAAGGGTCTGGTTGGAGTGAATTTTCAGCGTTTTGCTGATGGAGTAGTGCTTGGGCGGTGCCGGCAGGTAGATGGTGGGTTGCCTGTTGTCCAATAACGCTTGCAGACCCGCCGTGTCGTCGTGAATGCCCTCACCCTTTACCCCTGGGATGTCTATGGCATGCACGGAGAGGGTGAATCCCAAAATAAACAGGGGAATTGAAAAAAAACGATAGATTTTACTCATGACTACTCCTGTTTTTCATAAAACCGTACCCAGTCAATGGCCATTTTAAAGGGCAGCTCATCCGGCGGGGTTACTCCTTTCCACTCGTTGTTGTGCTGCATGTCAATCAACAGGTAATAATTGTTCTCATCAAAAGGGAATTGTCCCTCCTTGTCGGTTTCAATCCGGGGGTAGGTGAGGGTATGAACATCATTCACGAAAAACCGCAGGCTATCTTGATGTAACTCTACCGCGTAAAGGTTGTATTTGGAAGAATCGATATCGGTATAGGCACTCTGCTCCGGTTCTTTGATACCCAGTTTTAGCGTGTAATGAGAATGAACGCATTGGGATACGAAGTCGATATGGTCATACCATTCCATGATATCGATCTCTCCCCCGTTGGGATATGGCGCGTTTTCAGGCAACATCCAGAGCGCCGGCCATGCTCCTTGTGCACCGTACAACTTGGCGTAGATCTCCAACCGCCCCAAACCAAATGTTTTTTTATCTTTGGTATAAACCCCTCCCGTGAGGAAAGGCGCCGTATCATTGGGCAAGAAAGTATTGGGCATACCCCGTAGAATGAGGTTCCCGTTTTCAACGGAAAACAGGGTATCGTGGAAAGACATGTATTTGCTCCAATTGCTTCCTGCTCGCGGGATTTTCGACCAGATGGTCGTGTCGATCTGGTAGCCATCGAAGTTCTCTTCCCAAACCAATTTCCACTCGTTGCCCTTGTCTTTATCTGACATGCAAGAGCCGAGCAGCATGGCTGCCAGCAACAGGGCCAACATACCGGTGTTGTACAAATTCTGTTTCATCTTCATATGATTGTTTTAATGAACCTTTAATCGCACCTGCCATAAAGCTTGTCGGCAAAGCGGATGTAGTGTTTCCAATCGATCAGGGTGAAATCGTGATCTCCCGCCCTATTGTGGTAACCAAGCGGGAGCGAAATCACCTGTTTGTCCATTTCCGGCATCTCTTTGAGGAGGGTACAGTCGAAACCGTAGAGTCGAAAAACCGGCTGTGCCTCGTGTAACGCGAGCCATTGGCCTTTCGGGTCGGCCCACAGGTCTTCTGCCGCGCTGCCCACGTAGACGGCGCGAGGCGCGATGAGCGCGAGCAACATATGTTGGTCAACCGGCAGCTTGTCTTCGTTATCCGCATACTCCCTGTACTTGGGTGAGAACCAGTGTGGCACGACGCGGGTGATGCTTTCCACCATCTCGCCGAAGTTACGCCGGCTTATTTTCGCGCCCGCGTGTCCCGACTCGTTGGAGAAGGCGATTGCCACCCGTTTATCTTGTGCCGCGCACCACAATGCCGCCTTCCCGCCGCGGGAGAACCCCATCACCATCACCTTCCCGGCGTCGATCTCCGGTTCGCTCTCTAAGTAATCGATCACGCGGCTTGCGCCCCATCCCCAGGCTCCCAGCATGCGCATGCCGTTCGGCACGTTCAATTGTTCGGGATAGAGTTTTTTTATCACTTCATCGGCAAATTGGGTCGGCGAATCGGGAGAGACGGTTTTCGTGTCAAAACCGACAATGGCGTACCCGGCGCCTATGATCTCATCCAGAGGCCAGAATGTATCCCTGTTTTCATACTCCTCTTTGCTCAACACGTTGAACCTACCCCTTTGGTGATTGATCATCAGGAAAACGGGAAACTTCTTGTCAGTTACATTGGGCATGATGAGGAAAGCATGAAAGGTCAATGTCCGGTTGTCGCGACTCACATCAATGGCCACATCTTTGAAACGTGACTTTTTATCAAAGCTTACCCCGGACCAGAGCACCCTGAAGTTGATGCTGTCGTAATCATTAGGCACCTGCCCATAGACGTTGTCTTCGAAGAGCTTCAAGATCTCGGGACGCCTACGCTGCTCCCACTCCTCCACGCTGCCAATTTTACCACCTTGGTTATCGGAGAGCAACGGCGGCAACGTGTAGCTTCCCACCTTGCTCTCGTCGTAGTTTTGTGCGGTGAGGCCAAGTGGCATCACTATCAGTGCCACCATGATCATTAAGAAAACGCGATCCACTTGTTTCATCTTCTTTCTTTTTTGTTTTTACAGGTCTCTACTCCTGTTTTTCGTAAAACCGTACCCAGTCAATGGCCATATCCACGGGCAGGTCATCGGGGTTGACGACGCCTACCCAGCTACCCCCGAGCTGCATATCTAATAATAGGAAGAATTCGTGATCGGCAAAAGGGAATTGTCCCTCCTTATCGGTTTCGATCCGGGGATACATGAATCTTTCGGAGCTGTTGTTGTTCACGTAAAACACCAGGCTATCTTGATAGCTTTCAAGGGTATAGATGTTATACCCCTCGAGGTTGATGGGAGAACGCCCTCCCTGGTTGGGAATCTTTTCCTTTAAATTGAGGGTGTAGTGAGAATGAACGGTGTGGTAAACGAAATCATCAAAACTCAGGTGTTCCATGATATCGATCTCTCCCCCGTCAGGATACGGGCCGCTTTCCGGCAACATCCAGAACGCCGGCCATGCTCCCCGTGCACCGTTCAGCTTGGCCCGTATCTCTAATTTTCCCAGGCCAAAGGTTTTCTTCTTTTTGGAATATACACCCCCGGTCAGGTAAGGTGCCGTATCGTTGGGAAGAATGGTGTTGACGATACCCCGTAAAATCAGGTTGCCATCCCCAACGTTAAATAGGGTATCATGAGAACTCATGTAATTATCCCAGTCACTCCCCCCGCGCGGGATTTTCGACCAGACGGTCGTGTCGATCTCGTTGCCATCGAAGTTCTCTTCCCAAACCAATTTCCACTCGTTGCCCTTGCCTTTATCTGACATGCAAGAGGCGAGCAGCATTACTGCCAGCGACAGGGCCAGCATACCGATGTTGTACAAATATACTCGCTTCATCTTGTTAAAATATTAACGGGTTATTGTTCTGGTTGTCATTACAATAGCAGGGTTGCCCCAACATTCTTTTCTTTTTTCATTAAAAATAGCCGTGCGTATCGGTGTCCCCGTATTTTAGGGCGATTTCGGCCCTCAGAATGACGAAAATACCGGACTCCGAAAGGAATTTCAACGGGTTTTTCCCTCTTGAAAGAATATCGGGGGGAACGCGATAGGCGTAAAACCGTTGCTTGTTTTCTTTCTCATCCTGCCTGCCGTAAGCAGCCGGGTATTGATCGCCTTCCACTCTTTCAAGCGCCACATCATGTATGAAAGCTTTGAACAGGGCCTCGCCATCCGTTTTTACAAACAAGAATGCCTCTTCGGGATAGCCGTCGGAAAAATCGTCGCCTATTACCATATCCGCGTGGGAAAAACTGGACGCTGATACGGCCAAAGGCAGTTGACTGTGCTGAAGAACCCCGTACAATGATGATATACCATCGGATACAGTGTAGATTTTATTCCTGTTTTTCAACGTTCCCGGTGAGCCGAGTTCCCTAAGCAGGTCGGGAGTGATGAGGCTGCAAACAAGGCTCCCCTCTTTTGGCTTATCTAAGGAATCACCCTCTTCCAGGTATTTTTTGAAAAAGAAATTAAAGAGCGAAACTCCCTGACCCCCCTCTTCGTAAACTTGCGCCGCGATTCCCCTGTACATTCCATGCGAAATGGGACTCCATTCCGGGTAGGCCACATCATAAACAGACCCGTATATGGGGATATCCGCGTTGTTTAACTCTTTCCTGAACTGGGCGATGGGAAGCGCTGTTTCGCTGGGTAGAAATGTGGTTATGGTTATAAAGTCTATCAATCCGTCATTCACCCAACCCTTGATATCCAATCCCTTGTAAAGACAGTTCTCAATCGTAAGTGGAACACGGACAGCCAACAATATTTTTTTGCCCCTCACTTGAGAGAGGGAGTCCGTCTTTTTCCGCACTTGTTCAACCAATCGCGTCATAAAAGGGGCATTATCTTTCCCTGTGCCGGTCTTGAAAAAGACGGGGAAACGCAAGAAGTCGAGTTCATAC
>CAZLDP010000041.1:0-11421 GCA_964558145.1 uncultured Prolixibacteraceae bacterium
GGTTAATGGTTTTTGTTGCGACATTGATTATTATCCGGGATAAATCCGTTGCCTTTCACTTCCCAGGTATTTCCCGATCTGAGCAGATCGTCCATGCAGGTTATTTTCCTTGTGCGCTGTATTTCGGCGATCTGTTTTCCCATTTCCTGATCATAGACAGGAGAAGCTACATTCCGGATTACCCCGAAGGCAACGGGAAATTCGGGAAGTTGCATTTTCAGAAGCGCCAGGTGGAGCATGGGATCGGGATCGGTGGCATCGTGAATGAGGATGTCATCATCGGTGATGCCGTTTTTGCCCGGGGTAACCACCTTCAGTTTGCCCCTGACAAACGCGATTCCCTTTTCGTTGTTTTCCCCGAAGCGCATCGGTTCGCCATGTTTAAGCATGAGTTGCCGTTCGGCCCGGAAAGCAGGATCGGTAATCTCATCGTGAACGCCGTTGTTATAAATCATGCAGTTTTGAAGCACCTCCACAATAGAAGTACCCTGATGACGGGCAGCTTCATGGAATATTTCCTGGCTGAGTTTCAGGTTACCGTCGATGGAGCGGGCAAAAAAGGAACCCCCGGCACCAATCACCAGTTGCCCGGGATTAAATGAATCCTCGATGGTGCCGTACGGTGAGGTTTTGGTTTTAATGCCCCGGTCGGTGGTGGGGGAGTATTGCCCTTTCGTGAGTCCGTAAATTTTGTTGTTGAAGATAATCACATTCAGGTCGATATTCCTTCTCACCAGGTGGATGAAATGATTCCCGCCGATAGCCATGGAATCCCCGTCGCCAGTGATTACCCAAACATTCAGGCCGGGATTGGCGCATTTCACTCCCGAAGCCACGGCGGTTGCTCGTCCATGGATGGTATGAAAACCGTAAGTGCTCATGTAGTAAGGGAAACGCGACGAACAGCCAATCCCCGAAATGACGGCAAAATCCTTATGGGGTATGTTCATTTCAGCCATTACCCGCTGAAGGGCATTCATAATCGCATAGTCGCCGCACCCCGGGCACCAGCGTACTTCGTTTTCACTCTTGAAATCCTTGGCGGTATATTTAATTTCTTCCATGATTTATGCTTCCAAAAGGTTAATGACTGCATTTTCCAATTCCTGAACCGTAAACGGCAACCCTTTTACCTTGTTAAACTGGTAGTATGGGTTCCCAGGAATCTTGTCGCGGAGATAAGCTGCAAACTGGCCCAGGTTAATTTCACAAACGAGGATTTTTTTGAACCGTTTGAAAACTTCAGCGGTATTGGCGGGAAGCGGTTTGATATAATTGAAGTGAGCCAGGCTGACGTTTTTTCCTTTTTTACGCAACTCTCGCACGGTACTGATCAGGTGTCCGAAAGTACCTCCCCAGCCTACCACCAGTACCTCTCCTTCGGGATCGCCACATACTTCAAGGTCGGGGACCATGTCGATCACCTTTTGTACCTTTGCTTCCCTGATTTCACAGTTTTTCTGGTGGTTGTCAGGATCGTGGCTGACGTTTCCGCTTATATTTTTTTCCAGACCGCCGATGCGATGGGCAAATCCCTCCATTCCCGGAAATGCCCAGCCCCGTGCTCCTGTTTCGCTGTCGCGTTCATAGGGTTTGTAACTTCCCGGATTCTGTGCAATACGGGGATTAATTTCCGGAAGATCCGACATGGAAGGGATTTTCCAGGGCTCACTTCCATTACCCAGAAAACCATCAGTCAGCAGAATCACCGGAACCATTCGTTCGAGTGCAATCCTGGCTGCTTCAAAGGCATACCAGAAACAGTCGGAGGGTGTGCCGGCGGCTAACACAACAGCCGGGCTTTCCCCATTGCGGCCGTATAAAGCCTGCAGCAGGTCCGACTGCTCGGTTTTGGTGGGAAGACCTGTCGAAGGACCTCCGCGTTGCACGTTGACCACCACCAGGGGAAGTTCAGCCATGACGGCAAGTCCGATGGCTTCCGATTTTAGGGCAAAACCGGGTCCTGAGGTGGTCGTAACCGCCAGGTGACCTGCAAATGCAGCGCCCAATGCCGTGGTGATCCCCGCAATTTCATCCTCAGCCTGGAACGATTTCACCCCGAGGTCCTTGCGCTCAGCCAGCGTCTGGAGAATCTCCGTAGCCGGGGTGATGGGGTAGGAACCTACAAACAACGGGCGCCCCGATTTTTCAGAGGCAGCGATCAATCCCCAGGCAGTGGCCTGGTTCCCGTTGATGTTGCGGTAAATGCCCGGCTCGATAGGCGCAGGATTTACGATGTATTGAGGAGTCATTTCCTGCAGGTTCAACCCGTAATTGTAGCCGGCATGCAATACCCGCATGTTGCTCTCGGCCACGATGGGCTTACGACCGAATTTGACGGTGATAAACTCCTCGATATAATCAAGTGGCCGGTTGAACATCCAACAAACCAATCCCAGTGCAAACATGTTCTTGCTCCTGAGTATGCTTTTATTGTCTAAACCTAAGTCTTTCAGGCTTTCCTGGGTAAGCCCCGTGACAGGAATCCCGATTTTTACGTAATCGATCAGATTAAGCTCCATAAAAGGATCATCGGTGGCAAAGCCTGCTTTACGGAAGTTTTTTTCGTTAAAACTATCTTTATCGTAGATGATGGTTCCCCCTGGCCTCAAAAATTTTGCATTGGCTTTCACAGCAGCCGGATTCATGGCCACCAGCACATGGGCATAGTCGCCGGGAGTGTTAACCTCCCTTTGTCCAAATTGTACCTGAAATCCAGAAACCCCGCCCACAGTGCCCTGTGGCGCCCTGATTTCCGATGGATAATCGGGAAAGGTTGAAATATCATTCCCCATCAGGGCTGAAGCATCGGAAAACAATGTGCCCGTAAGCTGCATCCCATCACCGGAATCACCCGAAAAACGGATGGCCACTTCATCCAGTTCAACAACTTTTGTTACCTTCATGAATGTGAATTTTATAACGGCGTAAAAATAACCATTATTTGGAATGCCTACCCTGATAAAAGTTATTCTTTGGGGTTTTGTATATTTGCTTCGAAGTTTAAAAGAGTGAAATATTATGGCATTGATCAGACCTCTTCCGGGCAAAGCGCCGCAGATCGGCAACCACTGTTTTCTGGCTGAAACGGCTGTCATTATTGGAGATGTGGTGATAGGTGACGACTGTAGTGTGTGGTATGGCGCCGTAATCCGCGGCGATGTCCACTCCATCAATATCGGCAACAATACCAACATCCAGGACAATGCGGTGATCCACGCAACCTACAAGAAATCGCCCACCGCTATCGGTAATAATGTGACCATTGCCCATCAGGCCGTGGTTCATGGTTGCACGCTTCACGACAATGTGATGGTGGGTATCGGTGCGGTCATCCTTGACGATGTGGTTGTGGAAAGCAACAGCATCATTGCAGCCGGCGCTGTGGTTACCAAAGGAACGGTCATCCCTTCGGGTACCGTTTGGGCCGGAGTCCCCGCCAGGAAAGTAAAGGATATCAGTATCGATCTGCTCGAAGGCGAGGTGTTACGTATAGCGGGCGCTTACGGTAAATATGCCTCGTGGTACCAATAACCGAAAAAAAAATTATCTTCGCTTGTCCTTAACTGAGTCTGTTCGCAGACTCCAACCTCATGTCTTTATGAAGAAACCCACACTGATCATTCTTGCCGCCGGTATGGGAAGCCGGTACGGAGGACTTAAACAGCTTGATGAAATCGGACCCCATGGGGAAGCCATCATCGACTATTCCCTTTATGACGCCATTAGGGCTGGATTCGGGAAAGTCGTGTTTGTGATAAGAACCGACTTTGCAGAGCAGTTCAAAGCGATGTTTGAGCCTAAGCTGAAGGGGAGAATTGATTTTGAATATGCTTACCAGTCGCTTGATAAAACTCCACCCGGTATTCCGTTTAATCCCGGCAGGCAAAAGCCCTGGGGTACTGCACATGCTCTCTTGATGGCCGATGGGATCGTTCATGAAAACATGGCGGTGGTCAATGCCGACGACTTTTACGGAAGAGAGGCTTACCAGGTTATGGCCGATTTCCTTACCCATTCGGACTGTGAAACGGAATATTCCATGATCGGGTATCCTATTTCCAGAACTTTGTCGGAGTATGGAACTGTTTCCAGAGGGGTCTGTATGACTGATGACCAAGGGTATTTGACGAGTGTTGTCGAACGAACTAAAATCATGCGGGAAAATGGTTCCATTTACTTTTTTGAAGAGGAAGGACGGTTCCCCCTTGCCGAAGATACCCCTGTCTCTATGAATTTTTGGGGTTTGAAGCCAGGTGTATTCCGGTTTTTGCAAGAGGGTTTTGCCCGGTTTCTACGGGAAAAGGGCGACGACCTGAAAGCGGAGTATTTCATCCCCCTGCTCATTAACGAACACATTCAGAAAAAAGAGATAACCACCCGGGTCCTCGAAGCCAACTCACCTTGGTTCGGTGTGACCTACAGGGAAGACAAACCTCTTGCCCGCCAACGGATCCTCGATTTGGTTGCCGAGGGCGAATATCCGGAAAAGTTGTGGAAATAAATTTAAATTCAGAAAACAATAATATGAACGAAGAAAAATTGATCTCCCTTTTGGGAAAATTTGGAATTAAAATCCGGGTTTCCGGTTGTAAACCCTTTGGTCATGGGCATATCAACGATACCTATCTGGTGACTACCCCTGGAGAGTCGCCCGATTATATCCTTCAGCGGAAGAACCACCTCATCTTTAAGGATATTTCAGGGATGATGAACAACATTGTGATAGTCACCAACCACATCCGGAAAAAGCTGGTTGCAGAAGGTGAAACCGATATCGACCGGAAGGTGATGACTTACCTGCCAGCTTCCGATGGTCGTTATTTTGCGGAAGACGGGGAAGGTAATTTCTGGACCCTCTTTCTGTTTGTGAAGGGGAGCCATGGGATCGAAGAGGTTACCAATCCCAACCAGGCTTACAGTGCAGGCAAAGCATTCGGCCATTTTCAGCTTCAGTTGGCTGACCTTCCCGGGAACCTGCTGGTGGAGACCATTCCCAATTTTCACAACGGGAAATTCAGGCTGGAACAGTTCAATACCGCCATCAGGGAAAATAAGGCGGGAAGAGTAGCCTCCATGGAGGCGGTTATCGAAAATCTGCTTTCCCGTGCCGGTGAAATGACCCTTTTGCAGGAATGGTTAGACGGGGGAGAGTTACCGCTCCGGATTACCCATAACGATACCAAGATCAACAATGTGCTCTATGACGATGCCGATGAAATCCTTTGTGTGATTGACCTGGATACGGTTATGCCCGGATCTGCGCTTTTTGACTTTGGTGACGCCATCCGCACGCTGGGAAATACGGCCGCCGAAGATGAGCCCGACACTTCAAAAATCGGATTCAACGGTGACTATTACCGCGCTTTTGCTCAAGGATATCTTTCGGAAAGCAGCGGTTTCCTGACCCCCTTTGAACGAAAAAATCTGGCTTTTTCGTGTCGTTATATGGTATGGGAGCAGGCGATTCGTTTCCTTACTGATTACCTGAACGGGGATGTCTACTACAAGATTGCCTATCCCGAACACAATCGTATCCGTACCCTCTCACAATTCAGATACCTGGAGGTAATGGAGCAGAACATCGGTTTCATGGAACAGGTAATTCAATAAATGGAAAAGGGAGTGCTGGAGTGTTAGAAAAAATGATCTGATGTCAGAAAAATGGTTTGTCATCGTAAACCCGAATGCCGGTAAGCAGAAGGGAAAACATGACTGGAAAAGAATTTCATCGCTTTTATTTTCTGCCGGGATTGAATACATGAGTTATTTCACCGAGAGCAGAGGGCATGCCATTGATCTGACCCGCAAATACATCCGTTCAGGTTTCCGCAAATTCATCGTGGTGGGAGGGGATGGGACCCTCAATGAAGTGGTAAACGGTATTTTTACCCAATCCTATGCCGATCCGTCGTCCATAGTTTTGGGCATGATACCGGTCGGCACCGGCAATGACTGGTGCAGGATGTTTGGCATCCCCGGAGATTATGTCAAAGCTGTCGATATGATCACCAAGAACAGTACCTTCACCCAAGATGTGGGTAAACTTGAATATTTCAACGGGGAAGGCCGTTCTGAAATCAGGTACTTCGTCAACATTGCGGGTATGGGCTTTGATGCGCTCGTACTGGAAAGAACCAATAGAGATAAGGAAAAGGGCAAGGGTGGGCCTCTCTTGTACTTTTTAAACATTTTCGCTTCGCTGTTCTCTTTCAAAACCACCCGGACCGTGATCAAATTCGGTGATAAAACTATTACCCCTGAGGTTTTCAGTATGGTGGTCGCTATCGGGCAGTACAACGGAGGTGGAATGAAGCAGGCTCCTGAAGCGATTGCCGACGACGGATTATTCGATCTTACCCTGATCAAGCCAATCGGAAAATTCAAGGTAATCCGTAACGTGGCAAAACTTAGGGACGGAAGTTTCACCAAATTGCCTGAAGTGAGCAATTATAAAACTTCTGATTTAGAAATTTACTCCGAACCGGAGTTGTATGTAGAAACCGATGGGGAATCGCTGGGACATTCGCCATTGCGTTTTTCGTTAATTCACAGGGGATTAAACATCATCAGGGGAGATATCTCCTGATGCATTTCCTTTTCTTGGCTCCTGAAACGGATCATTGCCGGCTGAAAACTGAAGAAGCGTAGCGGAAAGCGGGATCAGGTGTTACAGGGATATCGTGGTTGCCGAGACGGGTTTCCCCATAAAGAGGGCTGCTTTTGAATCAAAACTTTCAGCCGATTCGGTGGTGAGGAAACGGACTATTCCGTTTCGCGAAAGGCGGTTGTCGATTTCAGGGTGTCGGGTCAGGTATTCTTTCAGTTTAAGGGCTACCACTGGTCCCTGGTCGACCAGGGTGATAGTGCCAGGAAGGTATTTCCGGATCGTGTCAATCAGGAGGGGATAATGGGTACATCCGAGGATGACCGTATCGATCAGAGGATCTTTGAGCAACAATGCCCGGATATGTTTTTCAACGAAGTAGTCGGTCCCTGCGGAGTGCAGTTCATTGTTCTCGACCAGGGGCACCCACATGGGGCAAGCTTCCTGAACCGTGGATTTTACTTTTCCCCCCGCCCATTTTTCCAGTTCGATCGGATAGGAGAGGGAACCGATTGTTCCGGGAGTTCCAAGTACCCCGACTCTGCCATTTCGGGTGATTCCTGCCACCATCTCCACACTGGGCCTGATTACACCAAGAACCCTGAGACCGGGAACCATGCGGGGCAGGGCCCTCTGCTGAATATTGCGGAGCGCCTTGGCAGACGCCGTGTTGCAGGCCAGGATTACAAGGGGGCAGTTCTGGCTGAAGAGATATTCAACAGCTTGTAAGGTATATTCGTAAACTACTCTGAAGGAACGGGTGCCGTAAGGAGTCCGGGCATTGTCGCCCAAATAGAGCAGATCGTACTCGGGCAGTTCCCTGCAAATCTCCTTCAGGACGGTCAATCCGCCGTAACCCGAATCAAATACGCCGATTGGTGAGTACATCGCTTATAAATGGTATTCTGAAACCTGGAATCCACGATTTGTCAAAGGCAATCTTTTAGGCAAGCATCGCCTTTTCGTAGGCCTGGTCGTAGAATCTTCCAAGGTTCTGCCAGTCAAAGTGAGGTGAGGCGGCTTCGCAGTTGTTGCGCATGGCGATTCTTTCCCTGCGGTTTTGCTGTACGAAGCGGAACAGAATGTCGGCAAGCTGGCTCGATGCCTGGTTAAAATCACGGTTTCTTCGTTCCACGATAAACATGCCTGCCTTGTCGTGGTCGGGAAAATTGTGCATGATGTAATCGCCAAATCCCGACAAGTCGCTGGTAACCGAGGGAATGCCGCTGGCCAGGGCTTCGAGCGGCGTGTATCCCCAGGGTTCATAGTAACTGGGGAATATGCCAAGGTGACATCCCCTTACAAACTGGGCATAATCCATTTTAAAGAGTGGATTCGATGCGGTGACAAAATCGGGATGGTATACCACCTTGACCTTGTCATGCTGGTTGTTGACCAGTTTGGCTGTTCTGAGGAAGTTCAGAATGTCATCTTTCTGGTCGTCGACCAGATTATGGGTAACCACTTTGGGCAGTTTTTTTGATTTCCAGCTTTGTACGAACCGGCGAAGCTTCAGTTTATTATAATCATCGACCAGGGACGTAAGATCGGGAAACTGGTAAACACCGCTGTCGGAGGTGATTTTACGGTAGAGTTTGTCACCTAACTGCACTTCAATTTCCTCACATGCTCTGCGGATATCTTCAATTTTAGCTTTCGCTTCCAGCACCTCTGGATTGAAAGAATGGAAGGGTTGTTTGGTGACAAGGAAACAGACGACAGTCCGGTCGATGCCTGCATACTGCATTTTCCAGTTTAAACGCGCCAGGGCTTCCAGGGTGAGGTCATACCCTTTGTTGTGGTACTCATACCTGCCAGAGGTAAAGAAATAGATAGTTTTATCCAGGTCGAATGCGTAACTCTGAAAGAAATGCCCCATCACGAAATCATGGATTTTGCTCTTGTTTTCAGCGTGAAGATTCTGAATTTGATGAAGTGCCTCGAACCTGGTAATATTCAATCCGTTGGGCAAGATCACTTCAGGTTGGCGCCCCAGCAGGTATTTGCACTCGCGGGCCGTTACATTACTGACCGTGGAAAAGATGTGTGCTCCGTGGGCTGCTGCTCTTTCAATGTCCACGATCGGCCTGACGTTGAAGAAGTTGGCCTCCTTCTCCCAGTTGTAAAACTCCAGATGTTCATAAAAGTGATTGTCGTTCATGGCCAAGTATCTGCCCAACAGGGTGGCATGGGTGGTGAACACGGTTTTGATGTTCAGGTTGTCGCGACGGATTCCGGGGATTGGAAGACCGGCCATCCATTCATGAAAGTGGGCGATGATCTGGTTGTCACAACCGCCCAGTTCGCACATGATTCTGAAAAACTCCCTGACCTGGAAGCCAAACGAGGCTACCTGGTTTAGCAGTTGATCCTCGTCGGGCAGGGTGATGTGGTGATGTTCCCAGATGAAATACTTGATCTCACCCAACTTGCCGTATATCGAATAGGGGTTGAAAAGCACCACACGGGGTTTCCCCGATACAATCCATTGCCCATAGTGGACTTCATAACCCAACTCCCGCATTTTGATCACAGTCTGCCCCACGGGACCCGAATAATCCTGAAACTCATCAAAGTTGGCGGCAGCCTGATTTTCAAAATAGGGACCCAGCAGAAAATAGTTATCAATTCCACACTTCTGAATGACAGAGGGTACTTTGGAACGGATGACCGTGTAAATCCCCCCTACCTGATTGCAAACCTCCCAGGCGATTTCAAAAAGCTTGATACCTTGGTAAACACTGTCTCCATTGTTCCCCACATTGTAAAATTCGCTTTGCATAGTTGTCAGGTTTATCGTGTAAACAATGGTTGAAAATAATCAAAATATTGACAATTAAGCTATGAGTAAAAAAAAACCGCCATACAGCGGTTTTTTAATTTTTTTTCAGGATCTATAGACCTTTACTTGATTCCCAGCTTGGTTTTAGCAAGCGGAAGAACGTCAAGACTTTCGTTCGATTTGTAAAGCACGGTTCCTAGTTCTCCGCTTACGTCAAAAACGTAAATCAGCCCTTTTCCCTTGGCTACATCAGCCACCGCTTTCTGGGCTTTTTCAAAGATGGGCCGGAGCATTTCATTTTGTTTTTGTTGGAGTTGCTGTGTGGCAACCTGGTTAAAGTTTTGAATCCTCTGCTGAAGATCCTGGATGTCGGTTTCCTTGGCAACGCGCACAATTTCAGACAGTGAGTCACGTTTGCTCACATACTCCTTGTATTTATTTTCCAGTTCCTGCTGCATGGTCCCCATCTGGTCTTCCAGTTCCTTGGCATGTTTGGTGTATTCAGCCTCCGCGGTAGCCCTCTCGGGCATCACCTGGATCAAAGCCTGAAGATCGATATGCCCGAATTTTGCTTCTTGCGCATGGGTGTTACCTGCGATTAAAAAGAAAGCAGCGAGGATGAAAATTTTTGATAAATTTCTCATGATCAATGTTAGAATTTAAATTTTGGTCACAAATATAGAAATTAAAATTATTTATAGCCTAATTTTTGTAAAACCTGGTCACTCAGATCAAATTTAGGGTTGGTGACAAACAGGGATGCACCTCCGGCTTTGTCAAATATCACAGCATACGCACCTTCGTCGGCAATCTCCTGCACGGCTGAGAATATGTCATCCTGGATAGGTTGGACCAGACCTTGCCGTTTTTTGAACAACTCACCGTTGGGACCGAAGTATTTGCGCTGCAATTCTTTGTACTCCTTTTCACGGGTAATGATCACATCCTCCCGTTTGCGTTTCATGTCTTCCGACAACAATACACTCTCAGCCTGAAAATCCTTGTACATTTTTTCAATATCGGCATACATCGTCTCCAGTTCCTTCTGGTATTGCTTTGAAAGCTGGTCGAGTTGTTCCTGGGCAGCGTTGAATGCCGGTATGTTTTCCAGGATATATTCGGAATCGATGAACGCGAATTTCTGCGCCCAACCGGCTGTTGCCATAATGGCAATAAATCCTAACGTGAATAACAGTTTTTTCATGGACTTGAACTTTAAATTTTATGATCTGCGTATGCTTTCACAAATTACGGGCCAATTTTTTTAATATCAGAATTGCTGTCCGATCACAAAGTGGAAGTTGCTTCCACCGGCATCTCTGTTCCAGGGAATATCGTCAAATCCATATCCCCAGTCAATCCCCATCAGACCGAACATGGGCAGGTATATGCGCACTCCCACACCGGCTGAACGGTACAGCTTAAACGGGTTATAATCCCTGAAAAGGTCATTGGTATTCCCCGCTTCCAGGAAGGTAAGCGCATAGATAGTCGCACTGGGCTTCAGGGTTACCGGATACCTCATTTCCATGGTGAATTTGGAGTACATTTTAGAGCCGTTTCGTTTGTAACTCAAACTATAGTCCTTGTATCCCCTCATCGACACGTAGTCGGTTCCGTAATAGCTGTATCCCGACATCCCCGAACCTCCTACGATGAATCCTTCAAACGGGGATTGCCTGTTTTCGTCAAAATATCCTAAGAATCCCAGTTCAAAGGCAGTTCGCAACACCAGATTTGAATTGCGGCTCAGCGCATTGAAGACCTGCCCTTTGAACAACCATTTATGGTATTCGATCCACCTGTAGCGGTCGGCATTGGAAACGTTGGGGTCGCTCCAGTCGGTTTTCGAGAACCAGGAAAAGGGAGGTGTTACTTTCAACGAAAGGGTAAAAGTGGATCCTATTATTGAATAGAGCGGATTGTAAAACGAATTTTGCCCAATAGAGGTATTGAAAGTAACGTTATTGCTAGTTCAGTTCACTTTTCATTCCTTATGTGCTAGGAAGTTATAGTAATGTGCAATATTTCT
>CAZLDP010000042.1:0-11412 GCA_964558145.1 uncultured Prolixibacteraceae bacterium
TTGAACGCTGAGGCGCAGCCGAAAGCATTGAACCATTGTTGAACTTTTGAACGCCGAGGCGCAGCCGCAGCCTTTGAACCTTGACTTCCAACACGTTTTTCAGTTAAAAATAGAGTATTCAAATTCATCAGCAAAACAATGCCCGGAGTTCACCTTTGGGATCTTTGGCTTATATTTGTATACAGAACTTGATTACCCTGAAAAAAGTGTGTATGAACAGGCTTGTAAAAGTGATTGCCACTGCGACACTGGGGTTGATGCTGGTCACCCAGGCACCGGGGCGGATCGCAGCAAAGGAGAAAATAGACCGTAACCCGGCCGTGGCAGGATCGTTTTACCCTGCCAATCCCGTGGAGCTTCAGCATCTGCTTGAAGGATTCTTCCGGAAAACAACGACCCCTTCCGCCGGTAATCCGGCGGCTTTGATCGTCCCTCACGCCGGCTATATCTACTCAGGGGAAGTGGCTGCTGCCGCGTACAGCACAATCGACAGGGACAAGGTTTACGCGCATATTTTTGTTATCGGACCTGCCCACCGTACCTGGTTCAACGGAGCTGCCATCTATACGCAAGGCGATTTTATCACTCCTCTGGGTCATGTGCCCGTCGATCCGCTGGCCGGCGAACTGGCGCAGAAAAACAGGCTGATCAGCAGCAATCCGCTGCCCCACCGGCTGGAACATTGCATCGAAGTGCAGCTTCCCTTCTTGCAATACCGGCTCAGAAAACCTTTTTCCTTCATCCCGATTCTGGTGGGAGGTGAGTCGGAAAAGACAGCGGAAGCGCTTGCCGGGGTGTTGGCCCCTTATTTCACCCCGGAAAATCTCTTTATTATCAGCGCCGATTTTTCGCACTACCCTACGATGGAGAATGCCGCAAAAGCCGACAAGCTTACCGCGGATGCCATTGTTTCCAACAATCCCGCTTTTTTCTTGAATACCCTCCGCCGCAACGAAGAGCAGTTCGGACCGGAACTGGTTACATCGATTTGTGGATGGCTTCCCGCGCTCACTCTGCTGAAAATCACAGAAAAGCTTCCTGAAACGCAATACCGGAAATTAATGTACCGGAACAGTGGCCATTCACCCTCAGGTGACAGGGAGAGAGTGGTAGGATACCAGGCGATGGCTGTAGTCAGGCAGGCGGAGGAGCCTCGTTCCTCCGGGTTTGACCTTCCTGAAAATGACAAATTGAAACTGCTTGAAATGGCGCGGTCGGCAATCCTCTCCCATCTGAAACATGAAAAACCGAACATGCTGCCCGGCAGTTCACTGACATCCGGTTTGACCATGCAGGCGGGCGCCTTTGTTACTCTTCGGAAAAAGGGAGAACTCCGGGGATGTATCGGCCAATTCTCATCAGGGAATCCGCTTTACCAGACGGTCCGCGAAATGGCATTGGCCGCCGCTCTGAATGACAGTCGTTTTGTGCCTGTTTCCCTCAGGGAGATGGACCAGATCGACATCGAAATATCGGTACTTTCGCCCATGAAAAGGATCCGGTCTATCAGTGAGTTCAGGCTGGGAATAGATGGCATCTATATCCGCAAAGGGAACCGGTCAGGGACTTTCCTGCCCCAGGTAGCGGAGGAAACCGGATGGAGCGCGGAAGAATTCCTGGGTCACTGCGCCAGGGATAAAGCCGGGTTGGCCTGGGAGAGCTGGAAAGAGGAGGATACCGAGCTGTACACTTACGAGGCACTGGTTTTCGGGGAGAACGATTTTAAGGAGCGTGCCGTCAAAAAAGGGAAATGATGCAGACACCCTATCTTGTCATACCTGTACTCCTGATTTGTACCGGAATCTATCTGGGGTCGATAACCCTGGTCAAGGCAGGAATTCTCAGCCATGCCAACCATCGGAAGATTTGGAATACGTTACTTCTGCTTTCATTTATTGTGGCATGCAGCCTGGGAATCCTTTTAGCAGTCAGGATTAACTACAAGCTGGACTGGCCCTGGCTGGAGTCCATGTTGAAATGGCATGTGGACGCAGGCATCCTGATGAGCTTCACCGCTATCGTTCACCTGGGTTGGCACCTCTCCTATTACCGGAATATCTTCAGTAATCTCAATCATTCCTCCGACAGGAAGCCTCCGGTTGCCCAGGTGGACGAACCGCAGAATAAAGGCAGGGAACTGAACACAAAGGCTTTCCTGCTTGGATTCTTTACCATGGTGGTGCAGGTATTGCTGATCCGTGAAATTACCACCGTTTTCCAGGGCAACGAAGTGATGATGGCCTGGACCCTGGCAGCCTGGATGTTTTTAACCGGTGTCGGAAGCTGGTTGGGACGCTCGTCACGGAAGGAGGCATCGACCATCAACCGCATTTTTCTGCTGACAGCGTTTCTACCCCCCCTGGCGGTGCTGTTGATGAATCTGGGCCGTAATCAGTTGTTTCTTCCCGGCACCCTTGTGCATCCGCTGTGGTTTATCGTCATGATGCTGGTGCTGCTTGCACCTCTGTGTATCCTGTCGGGCTATGCTTTCGTGCTGCTAATAAAAGCGGATGACCGGGACAACCGCCGCTTCGCCCTTGTCTATGCCATGGAGACCGCCGGAAGCCTTATCGGCGGCGTAGCCGTCTCCTTTCTCCTGACCAGGTGGTTCAGTGTAATGGAATCCCTGCTGATCGCCTCATTAGCGGTAGTAGGAACGCTGTGGGCCCTTCATCGCGAAAAACCATTACAAGTCGCACTGATCGTTCTGGTCACCCTGCTGACCCTCTTCTTCCTGTTTCCGCTCGACCTGCACATCAAATCGTTCCTTTTCAACAACCAGAAAGTGGTGGCAACCCATGAAACGCCTTTCGGAAATGTGACGGTGGGTTCCCTTGGCGACGAAAAAACTGTCTATGAAAACGGGTCAGCACTCTTCACCACGGGTGATGCCATCGTGAGCGAGGAATATGTCCATTTTGCCCTCCTGCAGCACCGGAAACCCCGAAAAGTACTTCTCATATCAGGCGATCTGAATGCCCTCTCGGCGGAAGTACTGAAATATCCTGCCATCACCAGGCTCGGGTATGTAGAAATCAATCCGGGATTGACAAAACTGATCAGCCGCTACAGGGAAACCCCCGGCGACGAAAGGATTGAAATCATTCCGGGCGACGGACGAAGGTTCATCATGAAAACCAACGAGACCTGGGATGTGATTGTGGTAGGAGTTCCTGATCCATCCAGTTTACAGTTAAACCGCTATTATACAGATAGTTTTATATCATTTCTTAAACGAAGACTTGAAAATGATGGCGTGGTGATTTATGGTTTATCGCCCAGCGGGAACTATATATCACCGGAAAAGAGCAGCATGGAAGCTTCCCTTTACCATACCTTGTCGGGCCATTTCAAACATATCCGCATTATCCCCGGCGAACGCGACTACTATCTTGCTTCCGACGACACCCTGTCGGCCCGGCCCGGCGAACTTTCAGCAATCAGGGGAATCGGAGGGAGCTATGTCAATGCTGATTACATGGATGACTCTTCGTTGGAAGCGCGGGGCGATACCATCCTCCACCGCATTATCCATACCCCGTCGGTAAACACCGACCTGAAGCCGTTGCCCGTCTATTACCACACGCTCCGTTACCTCTCCCAGTTCATGGGGCACAACTATCACTTCCTGCTGATCCCGGTGGCACTCCTGCTGTTGATCCTGCTCCGGATGAATCCTGTTTCCACGGGCATGTTCGTCACGGGTCTTACCGCTTCCTCCGCAGAAATCATCCTGATTTTCTGGTTTCAGGTGGTTTTCGGAAATCTCTACATGGCCATCGGACTGATTTTTGCCCTGTTTATGGGTGGATTGGCGCTGGGATCCGTAATAGGGAAGCAAACAACCACCGGCAGGCGGCATTTCCTGGCCGGGCAACTGATGCTGGCCGGATCCATGCTGCTTTTACCCCTGCTTTGGAAAGCAGAAGGAAGTAGCATCTCCCCAGTCGTCCTGTGGCTGATTTTCATCCCTGCCCTCCTGATCCCTTCTTTACTTACCGGATTTCAATATGTTACAACCACCAGGAATTATCCTGCAGACAACCTGTGTTCGGCAGCCACGGTCTATGCCGCCGACCTTTGGGGATCAGCCCTGGGCGCGCTGATCATCGCAACCCTCTTGATTCCCCTGGCCGGAGTCTTCGCAAGCTGCATCATGATGGCCGGACTGAACCTCATGGTTGTGCTGTTGAACATTGTGCGAAAACAGAACTGAAACCTCCTGATTAGCGGAACAGTTTTTGCTGTACTCTATAATTTATAATCGACTGGTTCATGGCTGCAATGACGAAAAGAGAGTTCCTCAGGTTAAGCGCAGGAGGTTTGGCCTGCCTGGTATGCCCGGGTTTCGCCGGAGCTTCCGGTGCGGGAAAAGATGCGGGTAAATTCAGTACGGAAGCACATTTCTATACGGTCACTCCCCGTGGCGTGCTCTGTGGTATCTGTCCCAACGAATGCACCCTGAAACCCGGTGAAGAGAGCACCTGCCATAACCGGATCAATATCGGCAACAAATTGTATTCAGTAGCCTATGGAAATCCCTGTGCAGTTCACATCGACCCGGTGGAGAAAAAGCCACTCCTTCATTTTATGCCGCAATCAAAGACCTTCTCCATCGCGACGGCCGGTTGTAACTTTGCCTGCCTGAACTGCCAAAACTGGGAAATCTCACAAACCAGCCCTTCCAAAACCCGGAATGTGCCGCTGATGCCGGCCGAAGTTCTGAAAAGTTGCATCGATAACGGGTGTTCTTCCGTTTCCTATACTTACTCGGAACCCATCTCTTTTTATGAATACATGTACGACACGGCCCGACTTGCTTCGGAAAAGGGGATCCGGAATATCATGGTGTCGAACGGGTATATCAATCCTGAACCGCTTCAGAAACTGATCCCCTTTATCGATGCAGTCAACATCGACTTGAAGGTCTTTGACAAGCAGACCTACCTCAAACTGACCGGAGGGAAAATGGAGCACGTATTGAATACCCTGCTTGCCTTTCAAAAAAGCAAAGTATGGCTGGAGATTACCAACCTGATCGTCCCCTCGTGGTCCGACAATCCCGACACGATCAGCAGGATGTGCAAATGGCTCGCAGAAAACGGGTTCAAGGAGGTTCCCCTCCATTTCAGCAGATTCACCCCGCTTTATAAACTCACCCAACTGCCCCCCACCCCATTAAATACGCTGATCAGGGCCAGGGAAGCCGCCGTTGCCGAGGGATTGAAATATGTTTACATCGGGAATGTGCCGGGAAAAGGCTTTGAGGATACCGTTTGCCCGGCGTGCGGTAAGATGGTGGTCGAACGGAGAGGTTTTTCAATTTTGAGCAACAACCTGGAAAACGGGAAGTGCAAATCGTGCGGGAGTACAATTGCCGGAGTATGGAAATAGGTTCTTTGTCCGGTTAAGGAGTCGGCATCCGAACCGTATCGAAAGCTGCGAAAAAATTGACGCTCCGGGAATTGAATTCGCCAAAGACACTTTATATCACTACGACTACAGCAAAGAAACCCTATTGAAGGTTACTATCCGTCACCCGAACCAGACATATTTAAAAAATTTAGACCAGGTAAACGGGGAATCCCACCACACGACAGGATCGTAGCGAAACGAGAACTGAACATTGAAATAGATGATGACCAGGAGGATGACAAGAAAGAAAATCCTGAGCCTGCGCGGCGACAAACTGATTCTCTGAACCGACCAGGCCAAAGGGATTGCAATAAAAGGCAGAAAGTCAATCATGGCTCTTTGTCCCAGTGCGGCAGAAAATGTGGGAGCCCACCAACTGGCATTGATATACAATGCACAAATCAAAATAACCAGTGTGGCCATGCTGTGCATTGCCCGCTCCCGGAGCAACGCAAAAAGTCCATACAGCGCAAAAAACACAAGAGGGGTATACGTGAGCCAGCCATTGAATTTGCCGAACAAAACCACCCCGAATTTCGGTGTCAGCCAATTGGAAAAACCAAAATCCTGATACGAATAGTAGATAAATTTTCCTGTAACAGTATGCCAGTAAAGCATCTGGGGGATAAAAACCACGAATCCGGTCAGGATGACCACCAGCAAATAAGTGTAATTTTTGAACCAGAACAGGAACCGGTCCTTCAGATCGCGCAGGGTACGCACATCGTAGAGAAGAACGAAAAGGAAGGCAATGACATTGGTAGGCCTGATCAGCACTGCCAGGGATATCGGCAGGGAGAAACAAATCACATACTTCAGGGAGGGTTGCCTGTAGAACTGCTGCACATAATATAAAAAGATGCAGATCAGAGAAAAGGAATAAGCGTGCGACATGCCTGTCCCCAGGATGGTGGTATAATAAAAAAGGTTGGTGGCAATGAACATCAGCACCGTCGTTCTGAGGGCACTTTGGGAATCAAAATAGGAAAGGAGGAACTTGTAGAGGAAAAGAAGACCCACATACACGTAAAACAATGCAGCAACCAGGATAAAACCAAAATAGATATTACCCCACCCATTAGCCTCATAACCGAGAAAGATTGTAAAAAAGTGACCCAACAGAAAGAAGGGACTCCAGAGAATGGCCACACCACAGGTAAAAACACTCAGCCATTTGGTCTCGCCAAAAGGAATGGCCCATGGAAGATAGTTGAATTTATCCCAGTCCTCAAGAAAAAAGGCAGGCAAATATTGGTAATAACCTACAGGGTCAGAACCCATAATCAACTTATCGACAGGGACTGAATGAAACACCAGCCTGAATAAATGGTTGATTACAATACCTGCAATCAAAAAGTAAATTCCGTACTTAACATATTTGTTCATAAAAGCTTGTTACAGGTTTCCATATCATTCATCAACCTGCCGGAAACCACCCTGTCTAAAATGGCTTTTATGGTTTTCTCCTCATTGAAAACAGGAATGACGACCGACAACTTCAAACCCATGGCTGTTGTTCTATAATTTCCAAAAATATGAATTTTTAGATGACATTGGAACAAATTGGAAAAGCTTCACTCCTATAGGTTCATGCATGCAGACTTTTCACATCAAAATGACTTACACCGACAAGTCAACAATTATTGCCTTCCCTTAAAATGGTTATCCGGTGCACGATTATTCAAGAAGATATTACCTTTGAACTGTTTTTTTGATTATCCACAGTCATGGAAAAGATCGCCATATTTCCGGGATCCTTTGACCCTTTCACGATAGGCCACGAGTCGATCGTGAGAAGAGCCAGCAAATTATTCGACCGGATCATTATCATGGTTGGATATAACTCCAACAAAAAATCGTTTTTCCCGCTTGAAAAAAGGGTCAAATGGATCAGTGAGGTTTTTGAGAACGACGACAATATCACGGTAGAGGTTCACCAGGGCCTGACGATTGATTTCTGCAAGAAAGTAGGTGCCCGTTATATTTTGCGCGGACTTCGGACTTCGGCCGACTTTGAATTCGAGCGGGCCATCGCCCAGGTCAATAAGCAGATGTATCCCGAAATCGAGACTGTCTTTTTGCTTACTATTCCTGAGCATACTCCTGTCAATTCGACCATCGTACGCGATATCATCATGCATGGCGGCGATGCCAGTCGGTTCCTCCCGAGGAGTCTCAACGTAAAAGAATTCATCAACGGGGAAACGGAGGAAAAGAACTAAAAAGGTTCATTGACCCTGACGGCTTTCAAAGGATAAAAAATCCGTTCATGGGGGATGGTGATGGCCGGGAGTCAATGATGCCGGTGTCGTCCGGATTATCCCTGATGAATCAGCGAATACCCCGATAAACAATAATTATACTGCCTATTGAGTTTAAAGGGAGAGTGCAGGATCGTTAAAAGTTAATATGAGAAAAGCAATAATACTTTTTACCTTATGGCTGCTGGCCGGTGGTCAGGCACACGGACTCAGGATCAACGGTATTGCGCCAGATTACACCGGCCGGACCCTTGAATTTTACCTCCTTTCTGATCCTGTTTCACGCACTCCCCTACCTCTCTTTTCAGTGGAGGTAGGCACCGGCGGAAAATTTTCAGTTGACACAGAGGTAACCTCCCCGGTATGCGCCTTTTCTGAATTTGGAATCTTCATGGGCAGGGTTATCCTGGAACCCGGTAAAGACATGACCCTCCATTTTCCGCCACTGAGGGAAAAAAGTTTTGAAGAGAGTAAAAATCCCTATTTTGAGCCGGTTGAGATCTGGTTGAAAACGGACGGAGAAAACGGCACCGGGGTAACCAACCTGATATCCCGGTTCGACACCCGGTTCTACCAGCTTACCGACACTTATTTCAACCAACTCTATTACAAGCAGATAAAGAGCTATGCCGATACCATCGGTGTAAAGCTGGAGAAGGAGTTCGGGAAAAACAGGGATCCGCTTCTCAGGGAACATATCCGCATCAGACTGGCTTCCCTTGAAGCCGATGTTATTCGATCAGGCAGGGAAAAGGTGGCCGGAAACCTGAAGGATCTGCCTTCTGATGCCTGGTTCCGGCCTGCTTTCACCGATTTTCTGAACCGGCTGTTTGTAAATACGCTGAGTACCGAGAGTAAATCCCCTGCAGGATCCAACCTTCGCTTTTGGGTTGCCCGTGAGAATCTTCCAGAACTGCGTAACTGGATTTCGCGGTTTACGGCTTGCCCCGCTCCCCTGTCGGACGTAATCCTGCTGAAGCTCCTGCACGATGCATGGTACTCTGGTGAATTCTCCAAAAATGCCATCCGGAAAATGGTAACCTCCGACTATTTTACTGCCCACATCCTAAAAGAGATCCGGCAGATGGCTGCTACCCTGTCCGAAAAAATCAATTACCTGCAACCAGGAACCGCAGCTCCCGGAATATGTCTTCCTTCGGGCGACAACCTGACCTGGTGTTCAACGGCCAACACACTGACTTATCTCTATATTCTTTTTGCCGATCTCGAAATCCCGGTATGCCGCGAACAGGTGAAATACCTTAAAACCATGGCTGAGAAAACTGGCAGCCAGGTACAATTCCTTATTGTTTTGACTCCCTCACAGAAAGTCAACAATACCGAATTCCTGAGTAGGAACCAGATTCCGGGAATCATGGTTACCGATACACCCAACCGGAAAGCGGGAAGGGAATACAAGGTGCGCTCCTACCCTTCTGCCTTTCTGCTTGACCGCCAGCACAGGGTCGTTCTGGCGCCTGCCCGTCCCCCGCTCGACGGATTCGAATTTCAATTTGAAGATTTAACCAAGTCGCCTGCAATGCGCCGGCCATGAAATTCGGTGGCCCCGGTCAGCGCCCTGATCTCCTCCAGATTGTCGCAGGTCACTTTCCCTGCCACCAGCATGATGAGGCGATCGCCGGCAATTTTCCTCATTTCCCTGATTTTGGGCGCCCCTTCGCGGGCGGTGGGTTTTCCCCCTGAAGTAAGTATCCGGGTAATGCCGCCGCAGGCCATCAACTGACACACCCCTTCGGCAGGATCTGACGTTAAGTCAATGGCCTTGTGAAAGGTGACCGGCAACGGGAATGCCCTCTCCGCAAGGCGTCTGCATGTATCTATGGCCACCTGATTCTCCGGGGTCAGCACCCCGAAAACCACCCCGGCAGCCCCCAGCGTTTTGGCCTGGTCAATTTCATCCCACATCACCCCAATTTCTTCCTCCGAATAAACAAAATTCCCTTCCCTGGGTCGGATCATCACCATCACCGGAATTTTCAGGCGGGAACATACCTCCCTGATCAATCCCGACGACGGAGTCAGGCCGTCGAGATCCAAACGGGAACAAAGTTCTATCCGGTCTACCCCCCGGGATTCAGCCAGAATGGCCTCGCTGAGCGTTTCAACACATGCTTCCCTGATCATCTTTTTTTTGGTAAAAATAGGGTGAATTTTGACCGATCTTACTCAATTACAAAAGGGAAAATGGAAAAATGTTTGCATCTTCCAGCAGGAATTTACCTCGAACGAAGATGAAATTCAAATAATCAGCTTTCCAATTGCGTCCCGAAGGGACAATTTATACCAGTGAAACAGAATAAATTCTTTATTCTTTTCCAAATTCCAACAAAAAGCTTGAAAATAAGTCTATTTCTCCAGCGAAATTATCTGGTGGCGCCTTCTCAGGCAGTCGTTTTCATCCGTTTTCGCCACGATGATAGCAATTTCCCGCATTTACTTAAGTTACAAACGTTAAATCTTCACCGTTTTGACTACCTTTAGAATCCAGGAAGGAATAAAAGAGAGATGGCAAGTCATTTGAGCACGCCATATGATCTGCTGGCAGTTACAGGGCCTACGGCCACGGGGAAGACAGCCCTGGCGGCCCATCTGGCCTACCGGCTGGAAGGAGAGGTGATATCCGCCGATTCGCGCCAGGTTTACCGCCATATGGACATCGGCACGGGGAAAGATTTAGAGGATTACCTGGTAGAAGGAACCAGGATACCCGTACACCTTGTCGACATTGCCGAGGCGGGTAGCCAATACAATGTTTTTGAGTACCAGCGTGATTTTCTGGCAGTTATGCAGGAGATGCGGGTAAGGGATCGTTTTCCTGTCCTCTGCGGGGGCAGCGGCCTTTATCTCGATGCCGTTCTTAAAAATTACCGGCTGGTTCAGGTTCCCCACAACGAATCCCTCCGGCACGAACTGGCGGGCCGAAGCCTGGAGGAGTTGACTCTATTTCTGCGGAAGTTGAAACCTGACCTGCACAATATTACCGATATCGTCAATGAGAAAAGAGCCCTGCGGGCTATCGAAATCGAGAAATACCTGCTGGAACACCCCGAAGAACAAACGCCCCTTCCGCCTTTGAATAGTCTGGTGGTAGCCCTTCATTTCGATGTAGAGACCCGGAGAAGAAGAATCACTGAAAGACTTCACCAGCGCCTCAGCCATGGCATGATCGAAGAGGTGGAAGGATTGCTCCGTTCAGGAATTGCACCTGAAGCTCTCACCTATTACGGACTGGAGTATAAATTCATCACCCTCTATCTGACCGGGGAGCTTACGCTGCAGGAAATGACGGAGAAACTGAACATTGCCATTCACCAGTTTGCCAAACGGCAAATGACCTGGTTCAGGAAGATGGAACGGGAAGGAACCGTTATTCATTGGATCGACGGCATCTTGCCTTTGGAGGAGAAAGTTGAAAAAGTGCTGGAACTGATGGGAAAGCCGGTATAATCTTAGATTCCGGAATTAACAAACCGATTACCCTTTTTCTTTCCACACAAGTCGGGCACGGATCAGCTCGGCCAGATCACTTTCACGCTGGATACTGCAGAGGTGTTCCAAGGGGCTAATTCTTTGCTGCCTGACAGCCAGCCGGTCATCGGGCAATCCCTCTTTCAGAAAATTGATCTCCATCTCTTTCAGCACATGGGTCTGATGAAATTGAAAGGAGTAGCTGTTGTTAAGCCGTTCCAGATAACGTCCTGTATTGAAGTGCTGG
>CAZLDP010000043.1:0-11362 GCA_964558145.1 uncultured Prolixibacteraceae bacterium
ATGGGATTCTGGGGTGGCAATGCCAAAGAAGAAGGCATAATATTGACAAACCTCCGAGGTGTTCCGGGTCACTTGCAGTTTACCCCGTGCATCCCTTACCGCGTTGTCCACAAAGAAGGTCCCGTTGTACGACTGCTTCAGGATGGTCTTGCGGATCTTCTCCGCCTTTTTCTTCCAAAGGACGTTGCCATAGAGGTGTGCCGCGCTTTCCAAGGCGGCGCTATACAGCATGTTGGTAGGATAATTCACATCGCGCACCCATTCGTTGGCCTTTGACCACTCCACAAAAATCCAGCTTTCGAGGCTTTCGAGGAGCCCGTCGCGGTTCTCAAACTTCTCAAAATAACCAAGAAGGTTGGTAATCCGCGTTTTGAGCCGGGCAACAAGGAGCGGATCACCGCCCCGGCGCGCATAATCTTCGATCTGAAGGATGAACCACATCGACCAGTTGGGTATAAATGTGCCGTTGGGATGGTCGGCCGGATAACACATGGGGATCATCCCTTCGGGAAGATGGTCGAATCGTTCGGGAAGCGCATAGTTCTCGTAGAAGTTATGTGCCACCTTCGCCCCGCCCGTAAAATCGCGCTCCATGATGGCCGAGAAGTAACTGTCGCAAAGCCAGCCGGCCCTCTCGCGTGAAGGGCAGTCCATGAAGATGTCGACAGAGTTCTGCCGGTAAGTTTGCCGGGCAGCCGCATAGATGGCGTTCAGGGTATCGCTGCTGCTCGAAAAGGTAGCGAGCGGATTCAGCGGGTAGGCATATTCACGAAGGTAGATTCCCGTCAGGTCACATTTCCCTTTCAGGAGAATGAGCTTGAGGTATTTCATCGTGTAGGCTTCAAAACTCTCGAGATGGTAAGTTCCGGGCGCCAGCTCCCAGATGACCTGGTTGTTCACGTCGGACATCCTCTTTTTGGAATTCACATCCCCATGGGTAAGGATTTCGTCGAAATGAATGCAAAGAGTGGATGGTTCGCTACAGGTGAGCGTAGCACCAATAAATCCGGTCAGGTTGGCACCCAGATCGAAAGTCAAAAATTCCCTCCCCTTCAAGGGTACCGATTTGCCGCTCCACGATTCCTGGCGCTCCACCATCCGGCGGTTGACCAATTCCTGCATCATCTGTGAAGGGAGAACCTCCAGTTCCTCTTCCCTGTATCCCTTGAACTTCGGGGAGATCCGTTCCAGGGAACGGTCTTTGAGGTACTTCTCCGGTTTGCGAAATTCCACTTCTCCAGAGGCTATAAGTTTCACCGGGCTCACCACATTGAAGGCCGGCATCTCCAGGTTGCGTTCCAGGAGCTTTGCCTGGGGAACCACGTTCAGTTTCACGGGAATGACAGGAACGGCGGCCGATGACCGCCACCGGTCGTATCCTTCGTTAAGCCTGTAATACTCCGTAAAAGGACGCTGGAAACTATACCGCTCGCACTTCTGAAGCCTTTCCTTTACCTCAAAGGCTTCGAAACCCCCTTCTGCACCGGTAGCCAGCAATACACCGCCATTCGCGGTGACCTCGGCCTGCAAAAAAGAAGGCTGGTCGATCGTGTAATAGGAATTTACATTGTAGCCGGCCACCTCAATGGCCACCACATTCTCCCCCTCCGTGACACGCTGACCCAGATCGTACTCATCGACCCTGAACCAGCCGTGGGCAGCCCTGGCCGGGCCATATCCCACAAACTCACCGTTCAGGAACAGGCGGTACAACGTCGAAGCCGTGATTTTCAACCGGTACGATTTGGTTTCATCCCCTTTAAAGACTCCACGAAACCCCAGGGTCAGATTCATCTCGCCTTCCCTGCCCCCGACCCACACCGGCTCTGCCTTCTCCATCAACTCCCCGGCAGCTTTCACAAGAACAGGCTCCTGGGCACAGAGATCTCCTGCTGTCAGCCCCCACAATGCAACGAAAAGCAGCCACCTCAGGGGGTTCCGGCATATCCTTTTTCTCATATTCTTCATTATTGGAACTATTTTACCACAAATGAAAACTCCGCCATCTTTTCAACCCCAACCCACACATTTTCAAGTCTGAAGGAGTAAGTCACCGCTTTGTCCGGCTGCTGTTTCACCCTGAAAACCACCTTACTCCTACGCGGCAGGATGACGCGGGCAGGAATCCCCGAATCATCGCTTTCCACCTTGAGCAGTGTAAACTCAATGTCGGACCGGTTTTCCGCTTCCAGGTAAACGTAGCCGTCCTGGTAAAGGAAAGGTTCCGACACCACGATGGAACGGCTAACAAGGGGATTGATCAACGCTTCAGGGCCAATCAGCCTGTTGAAAAAGAGGGTGGCGGTACGGCGGGCAAACATAGCCTCTTTCAACGACGCTTCGGTACGCTCTTTGGCAAAGACCAGCGTCAACGGCCGAATAGGAAATAATTCCCGGTTGTAACGTTTGTTGTACACATCGTGGATGTCTGAATTGCCGGTGATTGCCAGGTTTTTATCAAGGGCCCACTGCAAGGCTTCGGGATACCACTCCTTCTCGTTGAATACCTCGATGCCGTGCATCCACCCTTTCCGGTAGATCGCCTCATGGGCCTCCATCCACTTCGTGGTGTCGGGCTGCTGTTTTCTCCATCCCGGATGGTTCCAGATGATAAAACCACCCTGGCGGACTGCCTCCCCGATGGCATCCATGTAATCGGGTAGGTTGAGGGCATTCACGTCGGTTACAAAGAGGGCGTTGAAATGACCGGGGGGCATCCCGCGTGAAATTTCACCCCCCTTCACCAGGATAAGGTTCCTGGTTTTCGCCGATGGGAGGGCAATCTCGTACGACTGATGATTCTGACCCGGCAACTTTTTGGGATGCCCTTCGATATGATCGGTGATGGAAATGGCATCCAGTCCGTCCTCCCACGCCTCATCCACCCGGATAGTCGGCCAGACCACCCCGTCGGAGAAAACCGTGTGGGTGTGGAAATCACATTTCAGTGTCACAAACCCCGGAATATCGGGAAGCAGGATCTCATGGCGTACGGGAATACGTACCACCTCGTCCATAACAATGGTCCCCGATTTCTGAGAATAACCAGTCAGGACTCCTGCTAATAAAATGAAAAGGATGAGTTTGATCTTCATATCTTTTTTTTATCTAATTGGTATTTCACAATATTCACTCCACATCAATATACTACAGTTGTTCAGGAAGGGAATACGACAGTTTGTGTTTCCCTGCGGGAATCCTCACGCTGAAGGGTTCGCTGCCACCTGAAGTTTCCTTCTTTCCATCGGAAACATAGGTGGTCACCCCGGCAGGAATCACCGCCCAGGCTTCTATTCCCACAGGGACCTCCATCTCCATCGACATTTTATTTCCTTTTCTGATCTGCCACTTCAGGAACACCTTTCCGTAGGGGGTCTCTTTCCAGGTTTCCGCCGAAGTCACTCCTTCGGGTACCTGGGGGTCGAGGAGGATCTTCCGGAAGGCAGGTTCATCCCCATCAAGCCGGATGCCGCCCACGGCCTGGTAAAACCACGATCCGATGCCGTTATAACAGTTGTGGATCCGGCTACGCTCCCCGTTCCAGTGTTCCCAGGTAGTGGTTGCCCCGTTGTCGATCATGTAGAGGTAACCCGGGTATTCCCGCTTCCGGAGCATCGAGGCAAACAGGGAAGCGTCCCGGTTTTGTATTGTCCATGCGGTTAGTACCGGAATCCCCACCAAACCTGTGGCCAGGTGCCCCTTGCGGTTCACTTCGATTTCGTTCCGCAGACTTTCCATGACCAATGCCTTCAGCGAATCGGGGACTACCCCTGCCAGCAACGGAAAGGCCAGGTCGATCTGGGTGGCAGTTCCGTAGGTATGGGTGTCGGGATGGTAGAAGGTAGAGTGGATCTGCGTCAGCAACGTATCGCGCTTTCCCCTGTATTGCTCTGCTTCTGCAGGTTTGCCCAACACCCCTGCGATTTTTTCCATTGAACGGTAGCATTCGGCCACAAAGCAATTGTTGACCAGGTTAATCGACTCAGAAAGGGTTTGATCTATTCCCGTAGGAGTGGCCCAGTCGCCCAGGTACCAACCCCTGTAGTCGGTGTCGGGCCATTTTTCGAGTAATCCCGTGGGTGAATGAAGCTTCACGAATCCAAGCCACTGCTGCATCACCGGGTACATCTTCTGCAACAGTTCCGCATCCCCGTAATGAAGATAGGTCATCCACGAGGCGGTGATGACAAACCCGCACCAGTATGGACCTCCTCCGGCCTTGTAAGGGTTGGGGGCAGTATGGGGCAGACCTCCGTCGTCGCGGATGCAGTCCCCCCAGGCCTGGAGCCAGTTCCGGTAGAGCGGGTTGAGGTCAAACATCATCTGGGCAGTCACGGTGGAGGCATTCCCATCCCCCCCGTATCCCAGCCGTTCGATCTGGGGACAGTCGACCAGGTCACCCCCCAGACTGAGGCAGCGCAGGGTGTATTGAATCATATCGTGGATGGCGTTCAGGTCAGCGTCCGAAGAGTGAAATCCGCCCGCCGTCCTGTAACCGGTGTGGATCAGATGGGCCTTTACCGACAAGGGCGGCTCCCAAAGATTGCTGATCCGGATATAGCGGTATCCGTGGTAGTTGAATTTATTGATGAATTTTTCTTCCCCGCTTCCTGCCGCCAGGTAACGGTCCGATTGCCGCTGGTTCACAAATTTCTCCTCAGAATCCAGATGGTCAGAATACTCCATAACGACCTCCTGACCTGCCTGAAGGGCAGGAAAGATTAATTCCGTCCATCCGGTCACGCTTCTGCCCATATCGACAAGGAAAGTATCGGCAGCCAATTTAACAACCCGTGCGGCTTCCCACGATTCCATGATGCGGTTCACTTCGGTCATCTGCGGGGTGACCGAATGGGCGGGCACCTCCACCACGCTCACGGCATTCCACTCTCTTCCCGGTGCATCTCCCTTCAGATCAGTCTTCGCCAATGCCCCGTCGACGATTTCTCCTCCGAAGCGATTAGGCCGCCAGTCGCCCTGCCGTGTATAGCTGCTGATCCTTCCCGCCCAAAGGGAATCTGACGCCAGCAGGATCTCACGCGACCGGCCATCCACATTCTCAAGCTGGGTTCTCACCAGGGGGCCGTTGTGAACTACTCCGGGCAATCCATCGGTATACCAGCCGCTGCCCAGCCAGAGCATCAGTTCATTCTCCCCTTTAACTACCAACGAAGTGATGTCGTAGGTAATCACCAGTGAACGTCTGTCAAACTGGGAAACGGCAGGGTTGAGCACCCCCTCGCCTGCTTTCACCCCATTGACATACAACTCATGGTATCCCAACGAGTTGACATGGACCAGCAACCTTCCCGGAAGCGCTTCCCAGGAAAAGGTTCCCCTGACTTGGGGAGCTTCCCTGTAACCTGCTTCGGTAGGAAATCCGATATAGGCTGCCTTCCAGACTCCCGGATCGAGCAGCCCTATGGAAAACTCCGACACCGGACTCCAATCCGAGAGATTTCCCTCCCGGTCCCGTACCCGCACTTTCCAGTAATAAATCAATCCCTGTTCCAGTTCCTCTCCTCCATAGGGAACCAGAATCTGCTCCGATGAAGTAATTTCTCCCGGATTCCAGAGATCGGCCTGGTCATTGTCTAACAAGGTGCGCGAACTGGCCACCATGATCTGCCAGGCCTTCACCTCCGTGCCGCTTACGCCGCTACTGACCTTCCAACTGAAGCAGGGACGGAGCCCGTTAATTCCCAATGGATTTTTGAGATTCTCACAGCGGAGATCGTAAACGTTTAGCGCCTGCCGGCTGCCACAGCCCGTTATGGAGAGCAGTGTAACAAAACAAGCAACAGTAAAAAGTGATCTTATCATAAATTTTGGTTTCTGATTAATTGAGACGTTGAAAATAATAAAAATAAATGTAGCCTGCCAAACTTAAGTTATCCAGCAGACTTAACCGGTAAAAAATTGGCAGAAACCTGCCAGGTTGCAGCCATGCGACGACCTGACGATGGCTATCAGGGAGGATCAGACCAATTGCGGTTAAAAGTTTTTTACTATTTTTACCCATACTAAAAAAGAAACAACTGACCATGACTGAATCCCGTTTTCACCTCCCGAAATTGATCCACGCTACGATCGTGGCGCTGGCACTTCTGACCCTGGCCTGCACAACCGGCCGTAACCCTCTTCCCCCCACCTATGAGGAGATCATAGCCCACAGCGAAAGCCAGTTGGCGCTGCTGCTGCATGAGAGCGACAGCCTGATAGGCAACATGGACTCCCTCAACGCGAAAGGTCTTGTACTGGTTTCGCCCCGCACGGTGAACGATAAGGGGGACCTGGTATTTATCCCCTCCCGCGATTGGTGCAGCGGATTTTTCCCGGGCAACCTGTGGATTATGCACCGGCTTACAGGCGAAGATAAATGGAAAGAGGCCGCCATTCGCTATACCCTTCCGCTGGAACCGGAGAAGCTGAACGGAGGCACTCACGACATGGGCTTCAAGATGATGTGCAGTTTCGGGGAAGGATGGAAGGTCACCGGCGATTCCCTCTACCGCGAAATCCTGCTCCAGTCGGCCAAAACCCTGATAACTCGCTACAGTCCCGTTATCGGAGCCATCCGGTCGTGGGACCACAACAGCGACAAATGGCAATACCCGGTGATCATCGACAACATGATGAACCTCGAATTGCTCTATTGGGCATCGAAGCAGACCGGAGACACGCTCTATGCCTCCATCGCCAATCGGCACGCCTTCACTACTATCGCCAACCATTTCCGTAGCGACTACAGTAGCTTCCATGTCATCGACTTCGATACACTCTCCGGAGCACCCCTTCAGAAACATACCCACCAGGGACTCAGCCATGAGTCGGCGTGGGCACGCGGACAAGCCTGGGGATTGTACGGATTCACCATGGCATACCGCGAAACCGGCATAGAAGCCTTTCTCGTTCAGGCTGAAAAAATTGCGGAGTTCATCATGAACCACCCTCGCCTCCCTGCTGACCTGGTGCCGCTGTGGGATTACGATGCCCAGGGGGAAAACGAACCCCGCGACGTTTCCGCCGCAGCCATCACCACCTCTGCCCTTTATGAACTAGACACCTTTCTCCCCGATTCGGCAGGGAAATATAAGGCAAGGGCCGACAAGATGATGGCCAACATCGCCATGAACTATCTTTCGGACCCCGGCACTCTGCACGGATTCATCCTGAACCACGCCACCGGCCACAAACCCGCCAAATCGGAAGTGGACGTACCCCTGAACTATGCCGACTTTTACTTCTTAGAAGCCCTTGAACGCCAGAAAAAAGGAAAAATCTAAGTCCAAAATTTACATGACCTATGTCAAAGAAATACTACTCCCTCCTTACCCTGCTGCACCTCCTCGTGCTGACTCTCCTTATTATGCCGGTAGTCTCCTGCCAAAAGAGCGATTCCGCCGACATGGACCCGGAAGAGGAAAAAACACCCGAACTTACTGGCATCCTGGTTACTCTGAAAAAGGAGCATCCCCGGCTGCTGCTCACTGAAGAACGGTTACAAGAGCTGAAAGCCCTGAGCAACACGGACCCTACTTTGAAGAGATATGCCACCAACGTCATTGCCCGGGCCGACAAGGATATTCCCAAATCACCCATCCAGCATGTGCTCGTAGGGCCACGCCTTCTTGACAAAAGTCGCGAATGTCTGAACCGGGTCTATAACCTCGCTTTTGCCTACCGTTGGACGGGCGATGCCAAATATTACCATGCCGCGGTGGCCAACCTCAAAAACGTTTGCAACTTCAACGACTGGAACCCTTCCCATTTCCTCGATGTAGCGGAGATGTCGCATGCCGTGGGCATCGGCTACGACTGGCTTTACAAAAGCATGGACGAGATTTCGCGATACGAGATCCGCAGGGGCCTGATAAAACTGGGGCTCACTCCCGCCATTGACGCCTATAAAAAGAAAGCTTGGTGGACGCAGAACAGTTTCAACTGGAACCAGGTGTGCAACAGCGGCATGCTGATAGCCGCCCTGGCCTTGGCTGAAACGGATCCTGACATGGCGCTCGACATCGTTCCCCGGGCGGTGGAGAACCTCCCCTATGCTTTGAAGAGCTATGGTCCCGACGGCGTCTGGGGCGAAGGACCCGGCTACTGGTCGTATGCCACCGATTACACAGCCTTTGGCATTGCTGCCCTCCAAACTGCCTTGGGCAGCGATTTTGGACTGCTGAAGAGCAGCGGGCTGAATGTGACCGGCTATTTCCCCATCTATTCGGCAGGTCCCGGCGGGTTAATGCTCAACTATGCCGATGCCGGTGAAAAATCGAAATTGGCGGCTCCCCATGCCGAAATGTGGCTGGCCTCTGTCTTCAACAATACCGACTTCTCCGACTTCCTGGCCGACCAACTTGCCACCCGTTCCGCCGATGCCTGGGATGTGATCTGGTACCGTCCCGCAAGCGGAAACCCTCCGGTACGTTCCACTGACAAGTACTTCGGGGGAGTGGTCCACCTTTTCTTCTCCCGCAGTGCATGGGGCGATCCCAATGCCCTCTGGGTAGGCGTCAAAGCCGGATACAACAAAATCAACCATGGCCATCTCGACCTTGGGAATTTCGAGATGGACGCCCTGGGAGTGCGGTGGGCTCGCGACCTGGGCTCCGACGACTACAACCTCGACGGCTACTTCAGCGGCAGCACCCAGACCAGTCCGCGCTGGAAATATTACCGGCTCAACTCACAAAGCCACAACGTTCCCCTCATCAACGGCAAAGACCAGGAGGTCACCGCCACCTCCCGCATCACCCGCCATGCCGCAGGGGTGGCAGAACCCTTTGCTATCGTGGACATCACCGAAGCCTATAAAAGCTATTGTTCCTCGGTAATGCGCGGCATCAGGGTCGTCGATAACCGCACTGCCCTCTTGGTGCAAGATGAGTTTGTCCTCACTCAAAAGGGAACCGTCACCTGGGGAATGACCACCGATGCGGTCATCCAAATTGAAAATCCTAATCAGGCCAGGCTGACCTTAGGGGGCAAAACCTTGACAGCCCGCATCCTTTCTCCGGCACAGGCCGTTTTCTCCGTGGCTTCCGCGGAACAGTCACCGCCCCAGAAAACCAACACCGGCGTAAGCCGCCTGCTGGCCACCGTTCCCGCAACCACCGGCAACCTCACCCTCACAGTTCTCCTCTCTCCTCACCGCACAGATGCTGTCCCCGGGATGATTCCCAGGCCGGGAGCATTGGCAACATGGTGATTGTACTCCCTACCTTGTACCCCTCTCCCCAAACCCCCTAAAGGGAGTTGCCCCCCGGCCTAGGGGTGGAGGTCAGATAGGCAATATGGAACGGGACAGCCCTGGAATGATGGTACCTTTGAACACTTGAACAATTTTTTTTGATGTTTTGCCATACGCATTTCGAAAAAAAGTTGTAACTTGTGTAAACATTGATGAATCAAACCGTCGTTATCTAAACATATTATTTACCAATCATTGTAAATCAGCCATTTACGAAAGGAGGTGTGGACGCAACAGCTACCCCAACGTGAAGCGGCCCTTGACGATTTCCAGGCAGATGAAGGTCCGCTGTTCTAAACCAGGTCGTTTTTTTAATTGATCCTGGTCAACCTGCCCTGCGTGTAACCAAATGACATGCATTGTTATCATTTAAAAAACAACCTGTGTAATCCCCGTGTGGATAACTGTTCGGTTGCAATTAACAATTAACAATTAAAAATTACGAGATGAAGATTGGAAAATTGAATTTCAAGGATTATGCTGCCCAAAAGCCGGTCATGATTTCCCCTTCCGGCGATTTTCTGACAATCAGGCAAGCCTCCTCCAAAGTTAAAATGCTCACCTTCTCCATGCACACCCTCTCCAACGAGTACCAGAAAAAACTAACCCTCGAACGGTATAAACTGGAGCCTGATTTCACACTGGGCATCTTCGATCTGGGCAATTATACCAAGGCCCAGCTCATCAACGAGATCGAAAAGGAAAGCGATCTGGGGAAACTGGCCGTTCAGGTGGAAATGCAATATTGCAACGAACTGATTGGCTCGCTTGACGCCCGAGTGCCTGTCATGCCCAAAATCCCGAACAAGGTCATTCCTGTTGTCCCCGATTGGAAACAGATTAACCGCTGCTTCTACGTCAAACTGAAAACTACGGTTCTTTTTGCAGAGAACACCACCGATTCGGTGACCACTCCCTTTGCCCAATACCGCATTGCCAACGTACATCCGGTATTTGCCGCAAAAGGGTACAATGTGGTGGTCAACAAAGGCACCGACGATACGAAGATCAACTTCGAAACCATTTGCAAGAAACCACTCACGGTGTATGTGTCCGGCATCGGCCACGGTGGTTACGATGTCTATACTGGCCATGCCGGGGAACCCCTCCTCCGGAAGGGATTCTACGACGCTTCGATCGTGAAGAACAAGGCCTTCCACTTTTTGAGCTGCCGCACGGCTGCCCAACTGGGTCCCGATACCATCACGAAAGGTGCAAAATGTTACATGGGCTACAATGAGAACTTTACTTTCGTTTGGGACTCACCGACCACCCCCGTCAACGAGATGGAACTCTTCCAAAAATGTGACAGTACCTTTGACCTTTACATGGCCAACGGATTCACTGCCCAACAGGCTTACAACGCCACCATTAACAGCTTTAATGCAGCCATCGCCATGGTTCCGGGTACCGCAGCCGCCAGTTGGTTGACCTACGACCGCGACCACTGCAAACTGCACGGCGCAGGCACGACCAAAATACTGCCGTACCGCTACGTGAAATTGTGCTTGCCGCTTAAAACCCTGGCTCAGGAAGAGATGCTGGCCGAAGTCGGCACGTTAACCGATTGATTCCTGAAAGGCCGGGCATACTAAAAGTCATTCTGACTTCCTGTATTTTCCGGCCTTTTTTATTATCTTTATCCTGAAAAAAAACGTATACCATGGCTCTACCCGTTATTGACCGCAGCAACCTCCGTAAGCCGCTCTGCTACGATCCGCAGAGGAAAAAGTTCATCACCTACCGGGAAATCACCTCCGGAAAAGAGAAAATCATTCCCCTTGACAAACTCACACCCGAGGAGATGAAAATACTGGTGGTAGAGCGGCAGCTCAAAGGTCCCGACTATACCATGCAGGCCATCAGCGGAATGCCCTATACCCGCGACGACGTGGTGAAATCAATCCTGATGGAAGACGAAGTGGGCAAGATGACCATGGAAGCCGAACTCTCCATGCTGAAGGATTTGCTGCACCAGATCGAGAAAAACCTGCCGAAAAAGTAAACCAGGGAGGGAGTGAGAGACTGAGCAATTAGCAATGAGCAATTAACAATGAACAATTTTCTTAGGAGTGAGAGCAGAGTTAAGCTTGCTTAAACTATGCC
>CAZLDP010000044.1:0-11061 GCA_964558145.1 uncultured Prolixibacteraceae bacterium
AGAGCTTCAGAAAGGGGATCAGCGGAAAGCTTTTTCACTTTTGCATCTTTCGACTGAGAAATAGCCTGGAAGATTTCTCCCCTCACCTCCCAAGTACGGGGGGCGTTGATCGTTTTGGCATCCTTGGGATTGGTGGAATTCACCACAGCCTCGATTACCTCATATGCCTTATCCAATTTTCCCTGGTCTTTGGCTGAAAGTGCTCCAGAGACACCTTTCTGTGCCATCACAGCACTTGTAAACACTAATAAGGTTAGCAAAATTAAAGTTCTTTTCATTGCAAATGTTTTAATTTAGTTTGACGCAAAAATATACGAAATTTTTATTTTCAACAATAACATTTTTTCATTTATTCCTCTGCAGGCTGATTTTCAGCTTCCTGTCCCATTATTTCGCCATCCCCTTCGGATTCTTCACTTTCGTAGCTTCTCACCTTGGCCACAGAAGCAATCTGGTCGTTGTCCTTGAGGTTGATAATCTTGACTCCCTGGGCGGCTCTCCCCATCACGCGGATTGTTTTCACAGCAACCCTGATGGTTAGGCCATTCTGGGTAATGATCATCAGATCGTTTTCATCACTTACATTCTTGATCGCAATCAACTTTCCCGTTTTTTCGGTGATGTTAATGGTCTTCACACCTTTTCCCCCTCTGTTGGTAATCGGGTAATCGGCCAGGCTCGATCGTTTGCCGTAACCCTTCTCCGATAATACCAGAACGTCGTCATCAGGATCATTCACACAAATCATGCCAATTACCTCATCTGCCTCATTTCCAAGCTTTATGCCTTTGACTCCCGACGCTGTACGGCCTATGGGGCGTACGATTCCCTCATTGAAGCGTATTGCTTTTCCGCTTCTCACTGCCATCATGATTTCATGGCTGCCGCTTGTCCGGCGGGCTTCCAGAAGTTCATCATCTTCCCTGATGGTAATGGCATTGACTCCATTCAGACGGGGACGGGAATAGGCTGCCAGTGTGGTTTTCTTGATGATCCCCTTTCTGGTGCCCAGAATGATATAGTTGTTGTTGATGAAATCGGGATCATCCAGGGTCTTCACCCGTATATAAGCCAGAATTTTATCTTCGTTACTGATATTCAGTATATTTTGAATGGCACGTCCCTTACTGGTCTTGCTGCCCTCCGGAATCTGGTATACTTTAAGCCAATAACATTTGCCGTTTTTCGTGAAAAGCAGCAGCGTGCTGTGCATGGAAGCTACGAACATATGTTCTATAAAATCTTCATCTCTGGTGGCTCCGCCTTTGGAGCCGAACCCTCCCCTACCCTGTGTCTTGAATTCAGACAAAGGTGTCCTTTTAATGTAACCCAGATGACTGATGGTGATGATCATATCCTCGTCGGCATAGAAATCCTCGGGGTTGAAATCTTCTGCATTGTGCTCGATTTCAGTCCTTCTTTTGTCTCCAAACCGTGTTTTCAGCTCGTTCAGCTCGTCCTTGATGATTCCCATCCGGAGCGTTTCACTGTTCAGCACCTCATGATAATACTCAATTTTCTTCATAATAGCTTCATATTCAGCATGAAGCTTGTCCTGCTCCAGCCCCGTCAGTTGTCTGAGGCGCATCTCTACGATGGCCTTTGACTGGATTTCCGACAGGTTAAATCTTTCAATGAGTCTTTCCCTGGCTTCGTCAGGGGTTTTGGAACTCCTGATGATGGCGATTACCTCATCGATGTGGTCGCTGGCGATAATAAGTCCTTCCAGAATGTGTGACCTTTTCTCGGCCTGTTCCAGTTCATACCGGGTTCTACGGGTTACCACTTCATGCCGGTGATCCACAAAATACCGGATTAGCTCTTTCAGGTTGAGCATGCGGGGTCTGCCATGAACAAGGGCAATGTTGTTCACATTAAAAGAGGCCTGAAGGGGTGTGAGCTTGAAAAGGTTATTGAGTACCACGTTGCTCATGGCGTCCTTCTTCAGGTCATAGACCACCCTCATTCCGTCGCGGTCCGATTCATCGTTGATGTTGGAAATGCCTTCCAACTTCTTATCATTGATGAGATCAGCAGTTTTCTGAATCATCTCTGCCCGGTTAACCATGTATGGGATTTCGGTCACAATGATCTTTTCGCGGCCGCCTTCGTTCTCTATATGGGCTTTGCCCCTGATTACGATTCTCCCCTTTCCGGTTTCATAGGCATCCTTAACACCCTGGTAACCGTAAATGATACCACCGGTTGGAAAATCGGGGGCTTTGATAATCCGGATTAAATCATCAATCTCAATCTCGCGGTGGTCGATATATGCCACAATGGCATCTATGGCATCCGACAGATTGTGAGGGGGCATATTGGTTGCCATCCCGACAGCGATTCCTGAGGTACCGTTTACCAAAAGGTTGGGAATACGGGTGGGCAAAACGGTAGGTTCCTGTAACGATTCATCAAAATTGGGCTGGAAATCAATCGTATTTTTGTCCATATCGGCGAGGGTTTCTTCTCCGATCCTGGATAAACGCGCTTCGGTATACCGCATAGCGGCCGGACTGTCACCATCAATGGAACCGAAGTTCCCCTGTCCGTCCACCAAAGGATACCGCAATGACCATTCCTGGGCCATCCTGACCATGGTTAGGTAGATGGAGGAATCTCCGTGGGGATGAAATTTTCCCATCACCTCCCCCACTATCCTGGCCGACTTTTTATAAGGCTTGTTCGAAAATGTTCCCAATTCATTCATTCCAAAAAGCACTCTCCTGTGCACAGGCTTCAAACCGTCGCGCACATCGGGCAATGCCCGACTGACTATTACCGACATGGAATAGTCAATGTAGGCAGATTTCATCTGCTCTTCAATGTTTACTCTGATAATTTTTTCGCTATCAGCCATTTAGTATAATTTAATATTGTTCATTTTATTTTGGGTGCGACTTGCAAAATTAGCAAAAATTCCCTCTTTAAACGAGTTGATTTACCCCATTCAAATGCCAAAGTTACGAGATATTAACAACTAAGGAGTGTTAATTTGCCGGGTAAACCTCAACTTGATTATAACTTAAACCTTCATATGGGGGGATCTCCTTTTTTTGGAGTAATTTTGATTTAAACTTTTAGGAATGGTTTTTGTTGCAAAATAGTGTCAACCAATTTGAAGTTATGGATTCTCAATTCTCACCAAGAATAAAAGATATAATTGGATACAGCCGGGAAGAAGCAATCCGGCTGGGAAATGATTTTATTGGTCCCGAACATCTGTTTCTGGGAATTTTAAGAGACGGAGAAGGAATGGCAACAGAAATTCTTGAAAGACTGGGGATTAACCTTTTAGAAGTCAAGAAACAGATCGAAAAGAAAATCCGGTCGAACCAGAAAATCAATCTGGATGCGGAGATAGCTATGTCGAAACCGGCTGAGCGGGCATTAAAGGTGATTTACCTTGAAGCCAGGTCTTTCAAAAGTCAGTTGGCTAACAGCGGGCATCTTCTGCTGGCCATTCTGAAAGACAGTGACAATCTGGTATCCATCCTTTTGGGAGAGGCAGGCGTGAATTATCATATGGTTAAGACCCGTATGCAGGATTACAAACAGCCCAAATCAAAATCAGACTTTCCAGAGAATGACGATGAGGATCTGGATGATCCTTTTGCCAAAAAGCAGAATCCCGGTTCGGGGAAGAAATCTTCCAATCCCAAAACTGAAACCCCTGTTCTTGACAATTTCGGAATTGACATAACCCGACTTGCAGAAGAAAACAGTCTCGACCCCATTGTGGGGAGGGAGAAAGAGATTGAAAGGCTGGCTCAGATTCTGAGCCGCCGCAAAAAGAACAACCCGATACTTATCGGAGAGCCTGGTGTGGGTAAATCGGCCATTGCCGAGGGGTTAGCCATGCGGATTGTTCAGAAGAAGGTTTCCCGTCTTCTGTTTGACAAGCGGGTCATCAGTCTTGATATCGCTTCCATTGTGGCAGGAACGAAGTACCGGGGCCAGTTTGAAGAGCGTATGAAAGCGATTCTGAATGAATTGTCGAAGGTAAGCAATGTCATTCTTTTCATTGATGAGATCCACACCATTGTGGGAGCCGGGGGTGCCACCGGTTCGCTTGACGCGGCCAATATGCTGAAACCAGCGCTGGCCAGAGGCGATATTCAATGTATCGGGGCCACTACTCTTGATGAATACCGCCAGCACATTGAGAAAGACGGAGCCCTGGAACGCCGTTTTCAGAAAATCATGGTTGAACCCACCTCTGTGGAGGAGACCATTGAGATTCTGAACAACATCAAATCGAGGTATGAAGATCACCACAACGTCACCTATACTTCCGATGCGATCAATGCCTGTGTCAAACTGACAGCGCGTTATATCACCGATCGGTATCTTCCCGACAAGGCCATCGACGCATTGGATGAAGCCGGTTCCAGAGTTCATATTTCCAATATCAATGTACCTGAGAAAATCGTCAAGCTGGAGCAGAAGATAGAATCCACCAGGGAAGAGAAAATTGCCGCGGTGAAGAGTCAGAATTTTGAGCTTGCCGCCAATTTCCGCGACAAGGAGAAGAGCCTGCTGATGCTATTAGACCAGGAAAAAGAAGCATGGGAAAAAGAACTCATCAATCACCGCGAAACGGTTGACGAACAAAAAGTGGCTGAGGTGGTTGCGCTGATGTCGGGTGTGCCCGTACAAAGAATCGCCCAGGCTGAAGGACGGAGGCTGGCAGCAATGGATGCCGACCTGCGGGGTAAAGTAATCGGGCAGGATGATGCGATTGCAAAGGTGGTGAAGGCCATCCAGCGTAACCGGGCAGGTTTGAAAGATCCGAATCGACCGATCGGATCGTTTATTTTCCTGGGACCGACAGGGGTTGGTAAAACCCAGTTGGCCAAGGTGCTTGCCATTTACCTTTTTGACAGTCTTGATGCGCTGATCAGGATCGACATGAGTGAATACATCGAAAAATTCAGCGTATCCCGACTGGTGGGGGCTCCTCCTGGATATGTGGGGTATGTGGAAGGGGGACAGCTTACCGAGAAAGTGAGACGGAAACCTTACTCCGTAGTACTGTTGGATGAGATAGAGAAAGCACACCCCGATGTGTTTCACCTGCTCTTACAGATGTTAGATGAAGGAAGACTTACCGACAGTCTGGGCAGGGTGGTCGATTTTAGGAACACCATCATCATCATGACCTCCAACATCGGAAGCCGCGATTTGAAAGATTTCGGACGAGGAGTGGGCTTCAATACTGCCAAAACTGAGGCCGACGAGAATGAAAATGCCAAATACATCATCCAGAAAGCCCTGAAAAAGGCTTTTGCCCCTGAATTCCTCAACCGGATCGACGATGTGGTTATGTTTAATTCGCTGACAAAATCGGATATTTTTAAAATCATTGATCTGGAAATTGCCGACTTGTTTAAGCGGGTGGAAGCATTGAATTACACACTGAAACTTTCGGAAGAAGCCCGTGATTTCATCGCTGAAAAGGGATATGATCCCCAGTTTGGTGCCCGACCTTTGAAGCGGGCGATTCAGAAATACCTGGAGGATGAAATGGCGGAAATCATCATTAAAGCTTCGGTCTCCCCGGGTGATGTCATCGGAGTGGAATATGACAAAGAGCAGGAGAAGCTGCAATTTATCATCTCGCCTTCTGAGAATAAAATGTTGGAGAAAGGATAGGCCTCATTCGTACCGGATGACCAAAAGGCTCAAATCGTCACTCTGAGGAGAGGCCCCTGCAAAATCATTCACTTCTTTGATGACCAGTCCGGCAATCTCCTCTGGATTTTTTCCGGTTATCTTGTCAAACAGTCTGTAAAAGCTATCGGTACCAAACATTTGACCCGATTCATTGTTTTGTTCGATGATTCCGTCGGTATACAGGATCAGGGAATCGCCCCGGGTGATAGGAACGGTCGCGTCTTTGTAAATCCTGTCGTGATAGAGGCCTAAGGGTAAACCGTGCGGATCGCCCATCTCTTTTACATCTCCGTGGTTTGAAAAGAGAAATGAAGGGGTGTGTCCGGCGTTGCAATAGTTGAGGGTTCCTTTCTGAAGATCGAGAATACATAGGAAAAGAGTGAGGAAGAACTGGTGGTCATTGCTTTTGCACAACAATGCGTTCACTTCGCTTACAATCTCTTTAGCTGATCCAGCATGGGCCTTGGTCTTAATAAAGGTGTCGGCCACTCCCATAAAAAGGGCGGCGGGTACACCTGCTCCCGAAACATCACCCATCGCCACCATCAACCGGTGTTCATCGATCATAAAGAAATCGTAAAGATCACCGCTCACGATATTATGGGGCATGTAAACGACATGGAGACGGATTCTCCCATCCTGAAGAAGGTGATTCCCCGCCGGGGGGATGATACTCTGTTGGATCTCTGAAGCCATCATCATATCTTCCCTTAATTTTTTCCTCCGCATCAATAGTTCTGCTTCCTCCAGCCTGTTTCTTTCATAGCTGCTCCTGAGCCTTTCCAGACTTCGCCGAAGCGAGGCTGTTTCATCTGTTTCCCCTGTGGTTTGTTCGATCATTCCGATGCTGAAGCTGTGAAACTCCTTTGAAATATTGCTTAAGGGTTGGGTAACCCTTTTGGCGATGGCAAAAACCAGGTAAAAAATTAAAACAGCCACCAACATGGACACTGCAATCATTTTCCATAACAGGAGATTCAGCTCACTGTACAATTCCGAATAGGGAATCACGAAGACCAACACCCATCCGGTTTCCTGAATTTTATTGGGATATGCCCATGAACGCACGTGATTTAACGGCTTGGGATACATGGTTACGGGTCCCCGGCCGGACGCAAAGTTGTCGGCAATATAAGCAGAATCACCTTTGAAAACAGTCGAAGGTAAATGGTAAATCGATTTTTCGAGGATCAGCTTTTCTATGGGATGAGTCAGATACTTTCCCTTTGCAGAAATCAGGAAAGCAAATCCTTTTCGCCCGATTTTGGTCTTCTCGATAATCTTCTTTAAGAAATCAAGGGAGAGGTTACATTCCACATAACCGGTGTGAGGAATGGAATCGCTGGGATCCATAAAATTGAAAGGGAGATGATAGACAGCTACTATCTTCTTACCCGTACCACAACGGAAAGGCTCATTCCAGTATGGTTTCAGCGAATCGGCTGAGGACACCCTGTCTGGCGGCTGTACCCGACAAGATTCTCCACGTCCAATCTTCGACAAGTAATTGGCTGAATCATTGGAAAATGCATAAAAATCCACGGCGGGAATTCCTGTTCCGTGCGAATTGATATGGATCCGGAGGCCACAGATATGAGGGTATTTTTTCAGCACTCCTTCAAAGAACCCTGCAATATGGTTATGCTGATGGTAAAAGGGAATCTGGCTGACAATGTTGGAAGCCACTTCCTGCGTGGATATTATTCTCTCTCGTACCGGATGGAGAATGGAGGCGTTCACCATCACCGCTTTGTTCTCTGCATTCTCTTTTGACAAGAGGTAGTTGTACTTGTATGCCCAAAGAATAAAAAGAGCATAAACAACCAATACTGCAGCCGATATAGTGATTCCCAGACGATATGCCAGCGGTTTATTCGCCATCTGCTGAATATTCTAAAACTAAATCAATTTACTGATTTATTTAATAATTTTCATCAACTTACCTCTTTTATTTTGATTTGCCTATCACCGACAGTCAATTCAATCTCTTATCTCTTTTTTTGTCCGCGGATTTCACGGATTTTCGCGAATTGCAACATTTTCAAGGCCATATATACGCGTATATTTTAATTAGCGTTAATTCGCGTAATTAGTGGACAAGGTATATCTCTTTTTTTTGTCCGCGGATTTCACGGATTCCCGCGAATTGAAATATTTTCAAAGCCTTTCAAACATGCGTATTTTAATTAGCGTTAATTCGCGCAATTAGCGGACAAGGATCAAGTTTTCATGGCCCCGCAGACACTGATAACCTGTCCGCTTACATAGGAAGAGAGATCGGATGCCAGGAATAATGCCACTTTAGCTACTTCTTCCGGTGTGCCTCCCCTTTTCAGCGGGATAGATTCTTCCCATGCTTTTCTGGCATCTTCCGGAATTTTAGCCGTCATTTCAGTTATGATAAAACCGGGGGCGATGGCATTGGAACGGATCCCTCTCGATCCCAGTTCCCTGGCAATGGATTTGGTAAATCCTATGATTCCGGCCTTGGATGCCGAATAATTGCTCTGTCCCGCATTTCCGCTTACTCCGACCACAGAACTCATATTGATGATGGAGCCGCTACGCTGCTTCAGCATGGTTTTCTGTACCGACTTTGTAAAATTAAAGACCGATTTCAGGTTCACATTGATCACGGCATCCCATTGTTCTTCAGTCATTCGCATCAGAAGCGTGTCTTTGGTGATCCCAGCGTTATTAACCAAAATATCTATTCTCTCAAAATCTTCCACAATCTGATCCACCACTTTGCCTGTGTCTTCAAAACTGGCAGCATTCGAAGCATACCCCTTTGCCTTGATCCCCAGTGCAGACAACTCTTTTTCAGTATTTTTCATGGTATCGTCATCAAAGAGATCGGTAAATGCAATATTACAGCCTTCTTCAGCGAATTTGATTGCAACAGCCTTCCCGATTCCTCTTGACGCACCTGTCACTATAGCTGTTTTTCCTTCTAATAGTTTCATTGCTTGTTCTTTATTAATTTATTATTTATTTCGGAAATTTTTGCTTTTGTAATTCTGATCCCAGTTCCGGAGCCCTACGATTCAGCTTAACCTGCAAAATCCCAAAGGATAAAGAAATCACTTTTTTATAATGTCCATCAACAAGGGCAGCACCTCCCCTGCTTTTCCCCTGAGCCAGAGATCGGTGATACTGCCCGTAAACTCTGATCGATCGGGATTAATTTCAATGATGAAAGCGCCTTTTTCAGATGCTTTCCTGGGGACATAGGAGGCCGGCATCACCTCTCCTGTAGAACCGATCACCAGACAAACCTCACATAGGGATGCATTTTCGAAAGAGAGGTTCCATGCCTCTGTGGGTATTCCCTCCCCAAAAAAAACAAAATCGGGCTTAAGAATGTGATGATCATAGCGACATAAGGGAGGCAGGCTTTGCAGCAACTCCTCAGTGGCCGGAAAAACAGATTTGCAGTGGGGGCAAATGAGCCTGCTTGAATTTCCGTGAAATTCAAAGACCTTCTTACTTCCTGCCATTTGGTGTAGGTTGTCGATATTTTGGGTGATAACAGCCTGCAAAAAACCCATGTGTTCCATTTCTGCCAAGGCCAAATGAGCTGGATTGGGTTTGGCATTGCCAAAATAATCATAAAATATCTCTCTGATATTTTTCCAGCAAGCTTTGCCATGCTTCATGAAGTAGTTAATTTCTAGCACCTCAGGATCGTACTTGCTCCAAAGGCCATCTCTTCCTCTGAAAGGAGGAATACCGCTTTCCACGCTGATTCCGGCTCCGGTGAAAGCAATGGTATGTTTTGATTTCTTGATTTTTTCTGCAGCCAGAGCTAAACTATTTTCCATAATTGATTATTCTTTGAAAACAAATATAAAAAAAAATTGGTTGATGGAATCGGTATCTCTCCTATCTGTGTCGCATGTTGAACCGGATTGGTGATTAACTTTGTGAAAAATTTCTGTGATGACCGATCCATCCACTATTTGCGCCATTTCCACTCCTCCGGGAACCGGGGGCATTGCCGTTATCAGGCTTTCAGGGGATTCAGCGCTGAAGATTGCCGATGAGGTATTCAGATCCTTTAAGCCTGGAGAAGCGCTATCCCGCAAAGCCGGAGGCACTATTCATGCAGGAATCCTTTTCGATGGGGAAGAAGAAATCGATGAAGTTGTCGCGGCAATTTTCAGGGCACCCCATAGTTATACCGGGGAAGATGTTGTGGAAATTTCGTGCCACGGATCGCTATTCATCCAGCAAAGAATCCTGCAATTGCTGATTGTAAAGGGAGCCCGGCTGGCCGGTCCCGGCGAGTTTACGCAACGTGCCTTCCTGAATGGGAAGATGGATCTCAGTCAGGCAGAAGCAGTTGCCGACCTGATTGCTTCCACCAATGCCGCATCCCATCGGATAGCCCTTCAACAGATGCGGGGCGGCTATTCCGAAGAAATCAGGATGTTGAGGCAACGATTGCTGAAATTTACGGCGCTCATTGAGCTGGAGCTGGATTTCAGTGAAGAGGATGTGGAGTTCGCTGACCGGTCAGCCCTGAAAGGACTGATCTGTGAGATCGAAAGCCTCATCGGCCGGCTGATCAATTCATTCCGTCTGGGGAACGCCATTAAAAACGGAATTCCGGTAGCAATCATTGGTGAAACCAACGTGGGTAAGAGCACCTTGCTTAACTCCCTTTTGAACGAAGAAAAAGCAATTGTTTCCGATATTCACGGGACCACCCGCGATGTGATCGAAGACGTGGTGAATATCCATGGAACGGCTTTCAGGTTCTTCGATACCGCAGGCATCAGAGATACCAGCGATGAGATCGAAACCCTGGGAATCGAGCGGACTTTTACCAAACTCAAACAGGCAGAGATTGTGATGCTGGTGGTCGATGTTTCCGATCCCTCTCCTACCCTTCCCTGCATTATTGAAACCATCAGGGGGTATCTCGAAGACCAGCATCTGATCATCGTTGCCAATAAAGTCGACAAACAAGATCCGGGGAATGTGGAATTATTGAAATCATTGCCACTGGAAGCCAATGAGGATCTGGTGTTTATTTCGGCAAAAGGGAGGGAGAATCTGGATGGACTGATTGAAGTGATGCAGGATACGTTGTCGCTCCGTAATGCACCGGAAAATGACATCATTGTCTCCAACGTGAGGCATTATGAAGCGCTCACGCATGCCCACGCGGCAATTCTCCGGGTCACTGATGGGATTGACAACCTGATTTCGGGGGATTTACTCGCCCAGGATATCCGTGAATCTCTCTTTTACCTGGGGAGCATTGTTGGTGAGGTAACGGAAGACGAAGTGCTGGGTTACATCTTCAAAAATTTCTGTATCGGAAAATAATCACCACAAAACAAGCAAACACCAAACAAGTATTAAACCCACTTAAAGCCC
>CAZLDP010000045.1:0-11034 GCA_964558145.1 uncultured Prolixibacteraceae bacterium
GGTCCCATACCCTTCAATGAGGTTCTGAAATTCAATCTCGTCCAGAATAATGGTTGGAACTAAAATGTAAAAAAATGAGAAAAATGAAAAAGATACTTTCAGGTTTGCTGTTGCTGACTGCCCTTTTTGCATGTGAAAATTTTGAAAAAGACCATCCCGATTATGAGTTCACTGCCGGCTATTTCCCTTATCAGTTTCCGGTAAGAACACTGGTGCTGGGCGATTATATTTTTGACAACACCAACGACAATGCCCATAAATTCGTTATTTCAGTGGCCATGGGGGGAGTCTATGAAAATAAAAAGAACAGGGAATTCACCTTCCAGGTGGATAACAGCCTTTGCGACAACGTGAAATTCGGCTCTGCGGGTGATGTGATCCAAGCCATGCCTACCAGTTATTATACACTGAGTTCTCCCAACAAAATAGTCATCCCCAAAGGCAAACTGAATGGCGGAGTGGATGTCCAGTTGGCGGATGCCTTCTTTAATGATCCCAAGGCAATCACCCTGGGTTATGTGGTACCCCTAAGGCTTACCGGTTCATCCGATGTCGATACGATTCTGGTGGGTAGCAGTACAAATCCCCATGCTGATCCCCGGATTGCCTCCGACTGGAATATCGCACCCAAAAATATCACCATGTTTGCCGTGAAATATATCAATGAATATCATGGCAATTATTTCCACTATGGGAGCTGTCAGGTAAAGGATGGCACAGGTGCGCTGAAGGAAACCAAAACCTATAGTGAAAAGTATGTAGAAAACAATACGGTTTTAAAACTGAACACTACTGGCAGGTACCAGGTTTCAGTGAAAATGACATCCCGATCCTCCCTGGTGACAGGTGAGTTTACCCTTCTTTTGACCTTCAACGGGAAAAACTGCACCGTTACAGCCCCTGAAGGTTCGGCCTATACCGTCTCCGGAACCGGAGAATTCAAGCCCAAAGCTTATAACTGGGGTAACAAACCGAGGGACGGGATTGTGCTGAAATTCACTCTGACGAAGGACACTCAAACGTATGAGGCCGATGATGTGCTGGTTATCAGGGATAGGGCTGTTACCTTGGAGACCTATACGCCGGAGAAGTTCTGAAAAAAGGGATAAAAGGCTATAACCAGGCATTTTTGCCTGGTTATAGCCTTTTTACGGAATACTTTTTATCCGGATTATCCATTGTGAGTTCCGTTTTGTATATTTTCACGGGCTCCGGATTTCAAATCGTGAGGAATCATGAGAAATGAGGGTTATTTATTTTTGGGAAGGCGACCGGGGATTCTGATCCTTTTGGTTGCCCTCTTTTTTGTGGGGAGGGCCGCTGATGCCCGTGGTGACTCCTCTGATTTCAGTACAGAGGTCAGCAAACTGATCTCCAGAATCAATACGGATGCACCGGCGTTAGAAAATGTCCGGAGTAACAAGGACAATCCCGTGAAGGCCGCAGAGGAGCTTTTAGGCTACTTCAGGACAAGGCAAAATGTAATTCATCCCGTTGACCGGAAATCCAGGTTGGAAGGTTTGGGGAAAAGTGCCGGTGAAGCCGATATGGTGGCGGCCGACAATGCCCTGAAGCACATTTTTGTTGGCCAGTCAGCCTATCCCCCTTACTTCTGTGGCGACGACATCAACTGGGGAACCCGTCCTGTTCCTGACAACGAGTGGGTATGGCAGCTTAACCGGATGGGATTTTGGAATTCCCTGGCAAAGGCCTACTGGCACACCGGCGATGAAAAGTATGCCCGGGAATGGGGTTTCCAGTTGCTTGACTGGGTCCGGAAAAATCCCAATGACGAAGCGCACCGCTACGCCTGGCGTTCGATCGAAGCCGGCATCAGGGGAGCAAACTGGACCAGTCTCTTTCAACGTTTTATCGACTCCCCCTCTTTTACCCCTGAAGTGTTGGTGGCATTTCTCAACAGTTGTTATGACCATGCCTCCTACCTGATGACAAAGTATACCACCCGTAGCAACTGGGCATTGATGGAAGCGGAAGGGATGGCCTTTATTGCCTTTACCTTCCCTGAGTTTAACGATGCGGCGGCATGGAGGGAGGAGGCAATAAAGAGACTAAACCAGGAGATTACTCTGCAGGTATATCCCGATGGCCACCAACGCGAACTGGCCATTGGTTACCACATGGGGTGTATCCGCTGGTTTTCCCAAACCCTCGAACTGGCGATAATGAACGGAATGGAAGAAGCTTTCCCTCCATCATATCCCCGGATGATCGAAAAAATGTGTGAGATACCCATGAAGCTGGGCCATCCCGATGGCACTAGCGCCCAGTTCGGCGATGCCTGGGCGGGGAAGCCCGGTCAGTACACAGCCCGTTTCAGGGAATGGGCTGAACAGTACGACAGAGATGACTTTCTTTATTTGGCCACAGGCGGGAAAGCCGGAAAAATGCCCGACTCCCTTGCCTGGGCACTCCCTCAAAGCGGATTGTATTCCATGCGGAGCGCCTGGAATGAGGATGCCATCTGTTTAGTACTTAAATGCGGACCCGATGGAGGTGGCCACTGCCAGCCCGATAATGGCACGTTTGAATTGTATGCTGGCGGACGAAACCTGATGCCCGACGGTGGCAGTTATATTTACAGCGGCGACCCTGAAAACAGGGCATGGTTCAGGCAAACGAAAGTACACCAGACCCTTACCCTTAACGGTGAAAATACAAGATATGCCCCCCGCCTCCTTTTGTGGAAGCCTGGCAAGGAACTGGACATTCTGGTGGTAGAAAATCTGAGCTATGAAAACCTGACACACCGCCGCTCCCTCTTTTTTGTGGAGAAAAGGTATTTTGTGATTGTCGACGAAGCCTTGGGAACTGCGGCCGGCCAACTTGACCTCCATTTCCAGTTGGCTCCCGGAAAAGCTGTGGCCCATGCCGGTAATTGCGCTTTTCAATCGGCACATGAGTCTGGTTGGAATGTGTGGGTGGAAGCGATGAGTAAAAAGGATCTCCTCCTTGAGGAGGAAGAAGGGCAGGTTTCCTTTCTTTATACTAAAAAAGAACCCCGGCCGGCTTACCGGTTCAGGAAGGAAAAGCATGCGCAAACGCCCTGTGTAAGGTTTGTGACGGTGGTGGCCCCATTCGACAGGGAGGTACCCTCCATCAAAGCCCTGATGAGAACAGCCCCATCCGGCGCCTCTGGAAAGATGGAAATCAAGGTGACCGAAGCCGGGAAACGGTTTAAAATAGGGTATTCGCTTTGAGAAGAAGCCAGGGTTGCATGCTGCTCATCTTGAATGAAAAAAGAAAACAGAAAAACAGTCAATAATCAATCGATGAAATATAAATCATTAATAACCATAGGAATGAGAACGAGAGTTTCTTTACTGATTGCCGTGCTTTTCATGGTGAGTTTTACATCCCTTTACGGAAAGGAGATTCCCAAATTGGATAATCCGATGTCGGTGCAGTATCTCCGGAAAAACCTGCTTAAGTCGCAGCCCCGGCTGGTACTGAATGCTGCCAGTGAGAAAGTGCTGAAAAACAAACTGAAGGTAGATCCGGTCATCCAGAACATGTACCAGGCGATCAAACTGAATGTGGACAAGATCATGGAGAAGCCGCTTCTGGAGAGGAAACTGGAAGGGCGTCGCCTGCTGTCGGTTAGCCGTGAAATGCTTTATCGCATCAACATGCTGGGAATGGTGTACCGGATTGAAAAGGATCCGAAAGTGTTGAAGCGGATTAATGAAGAGGTTATTGCGGTATGTAATTTTTCTGACTGGAATCCGTCGCACTATCTCGATGTGGCTGAAATGTCGATGGCTGTGGCCTTCGCAGTCGATTGGACTGCGGGGAAGCTTCCCCGGACGACCTTAGAGATGGCGCAAAATGCGCTGATTGAAAAAGGGATCAAACCCAGTTGGCCCGAAAATGGTAAAAATCCGGGTTGGGCCTTCGGTAACAACAACTGGAACCAGGTTTGTAACGGAGGGATGATTGCCGCATCTATTGCCATTGCTGAAAAAGATCCGGAACTGGCTGCCGCGACCATTTCAAGGGCGCTCGAAGGAATGCCTCATGCACTGGCCGAGTACATGCCCGATGGGGTGTATCCTGAAGGATCGACTTACTGGGCGTATGGTACCAGCTTTTCGGTGGTAACTTCGGCCATGCTGGAAAGTGCCTTCGGTACCGACTTTGGAATTGCGGACTACCCCTCGTTCAAGGAGAGTGCGGTGTATCGGGTGTTGATGAATACTCCCTCGGGAGGGTATTATAATTTTGCCGACTGCGGCGACAAAAGAAGCGCTACCGGTGACGTGACGCTGGCCTGGTTTGGGACTAAAACCGGCAATATAGCCTTTTTTGAGCGGGACCGGTTCCTGACTCCCACTGCCAACCTGGGCGAACTCTCCAGAATCTCAGGAGCAGCGCTGGTATGGCTTGCTCAATACCAAGAAAAGAGTGACGTCAAAATTCCGGTTGCCTGGAAAGGAGACGGTTCAAATCCGATTGTCATCTTTACCGGCGGAGAGAATAATCCGCGGGCCTACTATTTTGGCGGCAAGGGAGGCCGGGCCACCACAAACCATGGCAACATGGATGCGGGTAGTTTCATCTTTGAGTTAGACAGTGTGAGGTGGGTCATTGATCCGGGAAACCAGGGGTACCACGAATTGGAAAGGACTGGTTTTGACCTGTGGGGCAGTTGTCAGGATTGCCAGCGGTGGACTTTGCTGACGAAAAACAACTTCGGCCACAGTACCCTTACTGTCAATGACGCACTTTTTATCAACAACGGACAGGCAACCCTGACTCATTTTAAAGACGGAGACATCCCGGAAGCCTCTTTTGACCTGAGTGCTGTGTATGGAGAAAACATGAAAAGCGTGGTGCGGACTTTCCGTAAAGATACCCCTGGTTCCATCACCATTGAAGACCAGTTGAAGACCTCCGAAAAAACAAAAAGTATCACCTGGCAGTTGATGACCACCGCTGAAGTGGAAATCACAGAGGGTGGAGCTATCCTCCGCAACGAAGGGAAACAGTTGAAACTGGAGAACCTATCTCATCCGGGACTCACCCTGTCGGTGGTCTCTTTGTATCCTGCCCCCATGGAACTCGACCGGCAGATCAAGGGGCTCAAACGCATTGAAATCAGAATTCCTGCCTGGACATTGCCCGGCGGAGAGGGAACACTCAGGGTCAGACTCTCAGGGGCGGAGTAACTTTTTTCATTGTAAATTATTGATATAGAACAATATGCAAGCGAAACTCAAACTCCTGATCCTGGTTATTTTAGCCGTATTGGCCTTGCAGGGTAACTCTGCAGTGACAGATTTTGAAAGGATCAGGCAGCGGGTCACAGAATCCCTGCTGGAAGGGGAATCCGATGATGCTCATGTGAAAACCCTGCTGGAATCATTCAGGGCCGACAGCACCTGGCCGGGTATCGATTACAGCGATCTTTCGAGGGAGGGATTTCAGCACAGCCGCCATTCTTCAGCCCTGGTGACCCTTGCCAGGGCTTACAACCTCCGATCATCGGATTACTTCAAAAGTAAAAAGGTGAAGGCTGTCATAGAGGCGGCGCTTGCCTACTGGGTCCGGAATGACTTCTTTTGCGACAACTGGTGGCATAACCAGATCGGTACACCCACTAACCTGGTGGCTGTGATGTTGCTGATCGGTGACAAACTTCCGAAGGAGTTGGTGGCAAAAACACAACCGATCATCGGAAGGGCCCATCTGGAAGCTACCGGTGCCCGGCCCAGCGGCGACCGGATAAAAATTGCCGGAATCCTTGCCAAAAACCTGCTCTTCACCAATGATCAAATCCAGTTCAGAAAGGTCATCAAAGTGATTGAAGGTGAAATCAAATTCAGCACCGGTATGCGCGGAATGCAGCGTGACTACAGCTTCCACCACCGGGAGGACCGGGTCAACAACACCCTTTCCTATGGACTGGGCTATGCCGAAGCTTTTGCAGAATGGGCTGCCTTCGTGGCCGGAACGGAGTATGCTTTCTCAGAAGATAAGATCAATCAACTGGTCGATTATTACCTCGACGGGATCTGTAAACAGATGGTTTTCGGAAAAGTGAGCGATACGGGGATTAAAAACAGGGATATCACCCGGCGTGAAAGCGGAAGGGTTTACAGTACGGCAGTCCCTGAGAAACTGTTGCTTACCACCGGTTATCGAAAGGATGAACTTGAAGAAATTGTCAGAATCCGGAACGGCGAAAGTGTTGAGGTGCCCTCCTTTTCGAAATTTTTCTGGCAGACCGAACATTATGTTCATCAAACGAAAGGTTACTATACGAGTGTGAGGATGCATTCGACACGGAACCGCAATATGGAAGAACCATACAACAGCGAGGGGTTGAAGAATCACCACCGGGGCGATGGCGCCAACTATATTAGCCTGAGGGGTGACGAGTACCTGAACATGGCTCCGGTTCTGGACTGGCAGAAAATTCCCGGGGCCACAATCCTTCAGAAGCCCGAACTCCCTGCGGTCAGTGAAATCCAGAAGCAGGGGTTGACCGATTTTGTGGGAGCTGTCACCAATGGTTTGTATGGGGCAGTGGGATACGATTTCAGGAGTCCCCACGATCCGCTTACGGCCCGGAAGGCATGGTTCTTTTTTGATGAGGCATACGTCTGTTTGGGGAGTGCTATTCATTCGCCCAGTGACCTGCCTGTCGTCACCACCCTGAACCAGTGCCTCCTGAACGATAAGGTGACAGTAGGTATTCCTTCAGGAATAAAAGTGATGGAACAGGGAGAGCGCCTGCTTCAGGATGTAACCTGGGTTCATCACGACGGGATAGTCTATTATTTTCCGGTAAGGCAAAATGTTTATCTTTCAAATCACCCGCAGTCGGGATCATGGTACGCCATCAACAAGCAGAGCGATTCACCCAGGGAGGAGGTCAGCCTCGACGTGTTCAAACTGTGGATCGATCACGGTAACCGTCCTACCAACGGAAGTTACCAGTACATCGTGATTCCCGGGATACAATCGGCGCAACCGGTCGACGCTCTTGCAGGCAGGTTTGAAATTCTGAGCAACAATCCTTTGGTGCAGGCTGTGTACCACCGGGAACAACAGTTGTGCCAGGCGGTATTTTACAAAGCGGGGGAAATAACCCTTCCCGGTGGACTCACATTAGCCGTAGGCAACCCGGGCATCGTAATGGTAAAAATCCGGGATCGTCGGGTTGCGGAGATCTCAGTGGCTGATCCCAACAGGGAGCTGACCCAATTCCATCTTTCGTTATCTTCGCCTGTAATGAAGGAGGGTGAGCAGTTCAGGGTCTTCCGGAATCCTGCTTTGGGGTTGACCGGGTTGTGCATTGATCTCCCCTCCGGTGAATTCCAGGGGCAGAGTGTTACCATCACCCTTTAGTACCGGTGGCAGGAATTGTCATTTTCTAACAAACAGAAATATTCAGGAAAAGAACAATATATTTAAACGAAACCATTATGAAGAACATTACTTTTTTTCTGTTTCTGCTGACGGTTGCCCTTACGGCATCCTTTTGCGGAACCCAATCCGGAAAATCAACGGAAGACTTTGTCGGAGCGAATGTCAAATTCGCGGCCGCACAGTACGGATTGCAGGCAGCAGCCATTGAAGATTCGGGCAGAATCCTGAATCCCAAGTCCTTTATAGATGGAAAAATCAAGTATATCAAGCCAAGGGAATGGACATCGGGTTTTTTCCCTGGTAGTATGTGGTATCTGTATGAGTTGACTGGAGATGCCCGGTGGAAGGAGTGGGGAATGAAGTATACCGAAGCCCTTGATACGATTCAATACCTGACTTCGCATCATGATGTGGGATTCATGATCGGTTCGAGTTATGGTAACGGTTTGCGGCTTACCGGGAATGAGGCCTACAAGGGTGTGATTATCCAGGCAGCCAGGTCATTGTGTACCCGTTTCAGGCCGGGAGCCGGCATTATCCAGTCGTGGAACGTGAGTGGCTGGCAGGCAGAAAGGGGATGGGAATGCCCGGTGATTGTCGACAACATGATGAATCTCGAGTTGCTTTTTAAAGCTACTGAACTGTCGGGCGACTCTTCCTTCTACCACATTGCCGTTTCACATGCCGATAAAACCATAGCCAACCACTTCAGGCCCGATTACAGCACCTGGCACGTGGTGGATTACAACATGGCCGACGGTACCATCAGACACAAGGAAACTGCGCAGGGATACTCCCACGAATCGACCTGGGCACGGGGGCAGTCGTGGGCCATTTATGGGTATGTGATCATGTTCCGAGCCACGGGAGATCAGAAATACCTTGATCAGGCCGAAAAAGCCTATGAGTTTGTGGCCAATCATCCCAACTATCCCGCCGACGGGGTACCATACTGGGATTACAATGCTCCGGGCATTCCCGATACCCTTCGTGATGCCTCTGCTGGCGCCATTCTGGCCTCAGCCCTGTATGAACTCTCCACCTATTCGAAGCCTGATTATTACAAGGCCCAGGCTGACAAGATTATGGAGACACTGGCCAGCCCGGCTTTCAGGGCAGTAGAGGGTGAAAACGGCAATTTCCTGTTGATGCATTCGGTGGGAAGCATTCCTCACAAATCGGAGATTGACGTTCCCCTCAATTATGCCGACTATTATTTCCTTGAAGCGCTCAAACGGAAACGGGATCTGGAGACGAAATGAGCAAAATGGGCAATCGACCGGCCGGGGGTTCTATGCCACGTGGGATAGGGTTCTTTTGGAACCTGATTTTAATCCCTTTTTTGTTTGGATCCGTCGTGTTGCATGGGCAGACCCGGTGGCAGGAAGTGACCACCGTGGAAGAGGCTTGCAAGGCTTATCCCGGTGCGATGGAGGATATTTTCAATCATCTGAACTTAGACCGTGAAGAACTTGCAAAAGTAAGGAAAGCTTACCTGAAGGGCGATCTCACCAAAGCCTGCACGGCTTTGTTAGCCTATTACAAAGGCACATCCAGGGCATTGGAGCTGAAAAAGGAGGTTCCGCGAAAAACCGAAAAGAGGGATGGCCATGCCGATTCCCTGCTTCTTGATATTTTCACGTTTCAGCGGGTCACGGGAAAAGTGCCGAGGAGTGCTACAGGTAACCTGGAGTGGTCATTCGAAGGGCCTGAAAATGATGTGGAATGGGCATGGGCGCTTAACCGCCATTACCCGGTCAATGAACTGCTGGAAGCGTGGTATCAAACCGGGAATCCCGTTTATGCCCGGTATATCGATCTTTTCATCCGCGACTGGATTGTCAGCAGTTGGCCTTATCCGGGAGTAAGAAGCAATACGGCGCTCTGGCGGGGACTGGAAGTGAGTTTCAGGGTGAAAACATGGGCCCGTGTTTTTTACGGACTGATCTATTCCGAATCGCTCACCCCTGCAACCCGTCTCCTCATTCTGAGCAGTTTACCCTGGCATGCCCACTATGCAAGGTCGTTTCATGCCCAAAATAACTGGCTTACGATGGAAATGTCGGGATTGGCCACTGTGGCCACAGCCTGGCCTGAGTTCAGGGATGCCGATCAGTGGCTGGCCTATTCGGTATCGGCCATGACAGAAAGCCTGAAGGAACAGGTTTATCCCGACGGGGCTCAGACAGAGCTTACCTCGCATTACCATCTGACGGCCCTCAGCAACTTCTCCCTCTTTGCAGATATCTGTAGGAATGCGGGTCGGCAATTGCCCGGTGATTTCATCCTGCAGATCGAGAAAATGTGGAATTACCTGGCTTGTACCCTGCGTCCTGACGGACACGGTCTCCTGAATAACGACGGGGACCTCGATTACAACCGGGAGCGGGTGATCAAAGCTGCCGACTGGTATGGGAGATCCGACTGGACTTATATTGCCACGAACGGCTCCGGTGGGAAGAAACCTGAAAGCGGGCCTTCCTTTCTCTTTCCCTGGGCCGGGCAATTGATTTCCAGAAGCGGGTATGATTCCCTTGCACATTGGTCTTTCTTCGATTTCGGCCCCTGGGGAAGCGGACATCAGCACAACGACAAACTGCACCTCTCGGTATCTGCCTGGGGCCGTGATTTGTTGGTTGATGCAGGAAGGTTTGCCTACCGGGGCGAAGTGGCTGAACGTTTCAGGGGATATGCGCTGGGCAGTCAGAGTCACAACCTTCTTCTGGTCGACGGGAAAGGGGAGGGCCCCGGCATTCCCGTGGCCGCTGATCCCGTTCCTGCCACGGAGTACCAGGTAAGTGATTCCGCTGACCTGGCCAGGGGATCGTTCAGTGATTTCCGCGGGATTGAAGGGGTCTGCCGCCATACCCGGACACTGCTTTACCTGAGGGGAAAATGTTGGGTCGTCGTTGACAAGATCGAAACCGACCGTCCCCGGAAAATAGACGCCCTTTGGCATTGGCACCCCCGGTGCACCATCCTGACCGATTCAATTGTCTGTTATTCAGCCAATGAAAAGGGAAATCTTCAGATTGTTCCTGCCGGAAAAAGGGACTGGAACCTTCAAATCGTCAAAGGCGTGTCGGAACCGGCAATTCAGGGATGGTACAGCAGGGCTTACAACTGCTATGAACCCTCCCCGGTTGCGGTATACTCCACAGAAATCGAGCGCGACACTACCTTTGTCTGGGTGTTGTTCCCCACGGAAAAGGTAAGTACGGCAGGCAGGGCTGATCTTGTTTCCCTTACCGGTGATGCGGTCAAACTGAACGTTACCTCTCCTGACGGTACAAGTTTCCCGGTACATGTTCCCCTGACGGGAAATAGTGTGAACTGATACAATCAGGCATTCTCCTTTATCAAAACCTTAAATCAATTACCATGAAGAGATTAATCATTTTTATGCTTCTGGCCGTATGTGCCATTCCTGGTTTTTCAGCAGAGAAAAGGGATATTCTGCAAAAAGAAGCTGCTGAAATGGGTATCGGGAAAGTGCTGTTAAAAGATTTTTCCGAATTGGGTTTCCCGACCTACAAAAGCCGCGAATTCTGGAACAATCTGCCGGAAACCATCCGGACATCCTATATTGAAAAGGCAGAGAAGGCGATGGATTATGACTGGCCTGCAGTAAAAGCGACAGAT
>CAZLDP010000046.1:0-10939 GCA_964558145.1 uncultured Prolixibacteraceae bacterium
ATACAGCCCGGCTGGCCGGCATGAAGAACAAGGCGATCCGGCATGATGCCGTTGACAGAATGCTGGAGGAGGTGGGTTTGTTCGAAGCCCGCGACCGGAATGCCAACCGGCTGTCGGGTGGGATGAAGCGCCGTTTGGGGATTGCCCAGGCGTTGATCAACGATCCCAGGATCATCATTGTGGATGAACCGACTACGGGGCTTGACCCTGAAGAACGGATCCGGTTCCGGAACCTGCTCTCCCAAATCAGCACCCGCGACGTGATCATCATTCTTTCGACCCACATTGTGGGGGATATTTCAAGTACCTGTGAAAATATGGCCTTGCTGAACAAGGGGAAGCTAGCTTTTACCGGTTCCCCTGAGGAACTGGTCAAGGAAGCTGAGGGAAAAGTATGGCTGATCAATGCCACCGAAAAGGAATATCTCGAAATCAATGAGAAATTTCCGGTGATCACCACCATCCCGTCCGACTATGGCTGGGAAATCCAGGTGGTGGCCGACCAGATCAACGGCTACGACGGAAAACAGATCGAGCCTAACCTGGAACATGCTTATGTCTATTTCATGGAGAAAAAATTGAATCAGTGGACAACCGCTTGATTTTAACCTTTAACGTATGAACACATTTCATCATATCAATTCTATTGCGAAATACGAAAGGAAAACGTTGTTTCGCAGTTGGTTTTTCCGTATTTTCAGTATCCTGGCTTTGTTAGTCCTTTTTCTGATGAACCTGGGAATAGTGTCGGACGCAGGCGATTCCCAATGGATTTTCAGGGCAATTCCTTCCTCCATACCTTATTTCAACCTGTTGATTCTGAACGTGGCACAGGCCATCATCGCCGTTTTTTTAGCTTCCGACTTCCTGAAAAGGGATAAAAAACTGGATACCACCGAAGTGATCTATATGCGTTCGATGACCAACGGAGAGTATGTGATCGGAAAGACTCTGGGAAATATGCAGGTCTTCATGATTCTGAATATAGCCGTGTTGGTGATGGCAATGGTATACAACATGATTGCCCCGGGAACCCATGTGCCGTGGATTTCGTATCTGCTCTACCTGCTGCTGATCAGCATCCCGACCTTGGTTTTCATCATGGGCCTCTCTTTCCTTCTGATGAGCCTGATCCGGAACCAGGCTGTCACATTCGTTATTATCCTGGGCTATATCGGACTGACGCTTTTCCTGATTCAGGATGCGTGGTACTATGTGTTTGACTATATGGCCTTCAATATACCGATGCTCCGTTCTGAAATTGTCGGTTTTGGAAATCTTGATCTGATTTTGGGGCACAGGGGAATCTATTTCTGTTTGGGTACCGGATTTATTTTTCTGACGATTTTTCTTCTGAAGAGGTTGCCCCAGTCGGAATCGATGACCTTTTTCTCGGTAATTCTGAGTGTGCTCTTCATCGGTGCGGGCGGCTACCTTGCTTACCGGCATGTCAACCGTTTCGTGCAGAATGACCACCGCCGTGCGGAAGCGGTCAGCCTCAATAACCATTACGGGGCCTTGCCGGTGGCCGATGTGGTCAGCAATGACCTTAACTTGCAACACAAAGGGAACAGTATTGAGGTGAAGTCGCAGATGGCGCTGGTGAACAACACCCGCCGGCCAATCGATTCGCTGGTGTTCAACCTCAATCCAGGACTGGAAATCGGTATGGTAAAATTGGAGGGAGAGGAAATCACCCCGGTGAGGGAAAAGCAGATTATCATTATTCCGCTGAAAAAAGGGATGTCCCCGGCTGACACCCTGACCGTGGAGATGACCTACAGGGGAATTATTGATGAGGCCTATTGCTATCTCGATATCGACAATGAAACCCAGCGACAAAAATATGGCGAGTTTGTAACCAACATTGACAAACGCTATGCGTTCATCACTCCCGACTATCTGTTGCTGACCCGGGAGGCGGGGTGGTATCCTGAGACAGGTGCTTCTTTCAGTACGCGGAATTTTGGGTGGAACAGGGTCTATTTTACCGTTTTCTCCCTCGAAGTGGAAACCGATTCCATGCTTCAGGCGGTATCCCAGGGGGCCATCGAGAAAAAAGCTCCGGGCCGGTTCCTTTTTAAAAATGAACGGCCGCTTTCCCAAATGTCGCTGGTGATTGGAAATTATGTGCAGAAGAAACTTGAATCGGAGGGTGTGGAGTTTGGGATCTGGCATTTCGATGGCCATGATTTTTTCTCCCAGGCCCTTCCTGAGATCAATGATACTATACCATCCATTATCGGTGAACGGTTTCGCGACTTTCTGAGGAGTTACAACCTGGATTATCCATTTAAACGGTTGTCGATAGTGGAGGTTCCCGCTCAGTTCAAGTCGTACCAGAGGACATGGACTTCTCAGCAGGAGAATCTTCAGCCCGAGCAGGTTTTTTTGCAGGAGAAGGGGTTTTCGCTCCGCGATATGGATGTCAAAAACCAGATCAAGCGTCAAAAGAAATGGAGTGAACGGTCGGGGAATGTGATGACCGATAAGGACTACCAGATTATGGCCATTAACAACATTCTGGGAAATTTCACACGGGAGGGGGGACGTCCCAACATCCGGTTCAGGGCAGGTCAGGTTACTGCTGCCACTGAAACCACCAATCCCTATTTTATCTTTCCGCAATTATACTATTTCAGCAACCATATCAGGTCGGACCGCTGGCCTGTGATCAACCTGGTTATGGAGGCATGGTTTAAAAGCCAGTCATCGGGTGCCTCAGGGATGGGAGGAGGCTGGATGCGTGACATGACGGGTCTGAGTGAAGATGAAACCGCCAATATTGCCCTGCAGGATCACTCCTTTCAGGAACTGCTGGCCGACAAGAAACAGGAGAAACTGGTGGATAACCTGATCAAGCTCAAAGGCGAAGTATTGTTTTCCCTCATAGAGGCCAATGCCGGGAGTGCCGATTTCGGGGCCTATCTCCGGAACCTTATTCAGGTAAACCGTTTCAGGGTGGTCACTTTTGACAGCCTGGATGCGCAGTTTGCCGGGAATTTTGGGGTGAAGCTCACCCCCTATATGGATAACTGGTTTAAGGAGAAAAAGTTGCCGGGTTATCTGATTTCACCGATTACCGCGGTCAATACGAAAGCCGGTGATCAGATCAGAACGATGGTTTCGTTCAGTGCGAGCAATACCTCAGGGGCCGATGGGGTCATCAAACTGGTATTCCGGCTTGGCGGCCCAGGCGGAGGTGGTCCCGGACGAATGCGGGGCGGAATGAATCCTGATGATAACATTACGAAGATTCTTTCCCTGAAAGCCGGAGAAAACAAGAAGGTGAGTTATCTCTTCGACAGTGAACCCAGGGGAGTGACCCTCAATACGCTTACTTCTTCTAATATTCCGCAGACGCTGATGCAGTTTTTCGGGAAAGTGGAAGAGGACCTGAAGGCAAAGCCGTGGGAAGGGGAGATACTCCTGGATGTTCCGGTGGCCATGTTGCAGCCCAACGAGATTCTGGTGGACAACGAAGATCCCGGATTTACTTTCACTGTGAACGACAATGTTTCGCTGCTTCGCAAACTGATTGTTAAGGAAGAGGAAAGCGCCTTGAAATACAAGGGCTTCAACAATTGGAGACCGCCCCTGAACTGGACCAACACCACCAACTCTTCCTTTTATGGCCACTACGTGCGATCGGCCTATTACATAAAATCGGGAACGGGCGCTATGACAGCCACCTGGACCATTCCCGTGAAAGAGGCAGGGCACTACGATGTTTTCGTTTATGTCTCCGGCATGGGAGGCCGTATGGGTTTCGGACCGGGTCGCGGAGGCCGTGGAGGCAGGCAGGAGGAACAGGGCGAATATAACTATTTCATCACGCACGACGATGGGGTGACGGAACAAACCCTTCAGCTTGAAACGGCTGAAACGGGATGGAACAGCCTCGGTTCGTTTTATATGTCACCAGGGAAAGCCCAGGTGATGCTTACCGATAAATCAGCCCGCAGATCAGTCGTGGCCGATGCCGTAAAAGTGGTTAAGAATTAAAACAGAATAAATAAGATCATATGAAGTTTGTCCATCATTTACATGTTATGAAAGCGGGATTGCTGGTGATGCTGGTTTTCCCCGTGCTTTCCCTGGTTGCCCAGCAATCGCTTACCCTTGACAAAGCATTGGAGATTGCCGCTATACAAAGCCCCAACATCCAGCAATCGCTACTTAACCTGGAGAGATACCAGAATAACCTGGAAGCCCAGCGGGCAGCCCTGAAGTCGAAATTCAGCCTGAGCGTCAATCCTGTGGATTACAACAAAACACGCCGGTTCGACACCTTCAACTCGAAATGGTATACCAATGAGACTTTCAATTCCAACGGAACCTTCCGGATCGAACAACCCATTCTGGCCACCGATGGAACCATCTCCCTGATCAACCGGTTTGGTTGGCAGAGCAGTAAAGTCCTCCGGTCGGGTATGGATTCGGAGTATAACGAACGATTTACCAACAATCTCTACGTGCACCTCAGCCAACCCCTATTTACCTATAACCGGCTTAAACTGCAACTCCGCGAGCTGGAACTGAGCTATGAAAATGCCAATATCAGTTATGCCATGCAGCGGCTCAATATGGAGCGGATGGTTACCCAGTATTTCTACAGTGTATATATGGCCCAGATGAACCTTTCCATCGCTCGGGAAGAGCTGACCAATACCCAAAAGAGTTTCGAAATCATCAAGAACAAGGTAGAAGCGGGACTTGCTGCCCGTGAGGAGCTGTACCAGGCTGAACTGAACCTCTCCCAGTCCAATTCTTCCGTTCAGAACCGCCAGGTCAGTTTTGAAAATGCCAAAGACCAGTTGAAGATGTACCTGGGGATGGACCTTTTTGAAGATATTCTCGTGATTGCCGATGTGGAAGCGGAACCCGTGAAAGTGGATCTTCAGCAGGCTATCGACAATGGACTTAAAAGCAGAATGGAGCTCCGGCAAAGAGAAATTGATCTGGAAACCAGTCAGTTCGACATGATCAGGACCAAGGCAATGAATGAATTCAACGGGACCATGAATGTGGCATTCGGAATTATCGGGGATAATGAAAAACTGCTTGATATCTTCGATCAGACTACCAGAAATCCCCAGGCGCAAATCTCGTTCAATGTTCCGATTTTTGACTGGGGTGAAAGAAAAGCCCGTATCAAGGCCCAGGAGGCGGCCATCAAAAGCCAGGAACTCAATTTCGACGAACAGAAAAAGCAGATCATCATTGATATCCGTGAAGCATACCGGAACCTGCAAAACCAGGTGAACCAGATCGAAATTGCCCGGCAGAATGAACGGAATGCCCAGTTGACCTACGAAATCAACCTGGAGCGGTATGAGAACGGTGACCTGACGGGGATGGATCTGAACCTTTACCAGACCCAGCTCTCCAACCAGAAAATCAATTATGCCCAGGCACTGATTAATTACAAGATCGAATTGCTCAACTTGAAGGTGCAGTCACTTTTTGATTTTGAGAAAGGAAAAGCCGTGATTCCCACGGAATTATACAAAAACAATCATGAATGAAACAGGAAATTGAAACGGTCCGGTCTGTTTTAGCTGAATGAAAATTCGCGAACCTGCCGGTCAGTTTCAGTCACCTGGATTGGAAGTAACGCTTTGAATAACAGGATTAGTAAATAAAATAAACACAATTCCGAAAATGAAAAAAATGAACAACTTTCTGGCTTTAGTTGCATTGCTTGCCTTGTTTGCCTGCAGCAACCGGCCTCAGGCTGAAAGTACCGATCTGGCCATACCTGTTTCGGTCGAAGATGTCAAGAAACAGCCTATTGAAAAGTACATCAATACAACCGGGACCGCCAAGGCGATGCAGGAGGTGACCCTCAGCTCGGAGATGGCCGGAAATTACCGTTTACTGAACAATCCCGTCACCGGAAGGCCTTTTAAACTGGGCGACAAGGTACGGACAGGACAGGCACTGATCCGTTTTGAAGATCAGGAGTATGTCAATAACATCGCCATCGACTCCAAAAAACTCAACCTGGAGATTTCGTCGCAGGAATATGAAAAACAGAAATCGCTGTATGAGAAGGGTGGCGTTACCCTTCGTGAACTGCGCAATTCGGAGGTGTCGGCGACCAATGCCCGTTATGACTTTGAGAATGCGCAGGTCAGGCTTAGTAAGATGAACATTGTGGCTCCCTTTAACGGGGTCATTGTCGACCTGCCCTACTTTACCCAGGGGACCAGGGTCGCCTCGGGACAGGCTATGGTGACGATCATGAGCTACGACAAAATGTTTCTGGACATTAACCTCCCGGAGAAAACCATTTCGGAGGTACAGACGGGTCAGTCCGTGATCATTACCAACTACACCATTACGGAAGATACCCTTCAGGGGATAGTTTCCGAGCTTTCACCGGCTGTCAGTACCGAAACCCGTACCTTCAAGGGGAAACTGCTGATTGAAAATCCCGAACTGAAACTTCGTCCCGGCATGTTTGTAAAGGCCGACATCGTTGTTGCCCGCAGAGACAGTGCCATAGTGATCCCCAAAAACCTTATTTTGTCGAGCAACCGGGGAAAAGTGGTGTACGTTGTCGACCAGAGCACTGCTCGTGAGCGCCGTATCCAACTGGGTATCGAAAACCAGGATTTTGCCGAAGTAATTTCCGGCCTTAAAGTGATCGAACGGCTCGTGGTCAAGGGGTTTGAAACGTTGCGTAATGATTCAAAAGTGAAAGTAATCAAATGAGAAAATTATCCCTGTTTTCAGTCAATTATCCGGTTACGGTACTGATGGTCGTACTGGCTGTCGTGCTGCTGGGGTATATCTCATTCGACAAGTTGGGAATGGATCTCTTCCCCAACCTGAGGTCTCCCCGTATTTTTGTGGAGATCACCTCCGGAGAGCGTCCGCCCGAGGAGATGGAAAAGCAGTTTGTCGAAAATATCGAAGCCCTGGCTATCAGGCAGTCCGATGTGATACAGGTAACCTCTGTGACACGGGTGGGATCATCCCAGATTACCGTGGAGTATGCCTGGGAAAAGGACATGGATGAAGCTTTCCTGGACCTTCAGAAAGCTCTGAATTCCTATTCCCAGAACCAGGATATCGATGAACTGAAGATTACCCAGCACGATCCCAACACGGCTCCGGTGATGCTGGTCGCCTTGTCTCACAACGAAATCACCGACATGAACGAGATCAGGAAGGTGGCCGAGAATTATGTGCGCAATGAGTTGGTGCGTTTGGAAGGAGTTGCCGAAGTGGAATTGACGGGGAAGGAAGAGAGTGAGATCGTTATTGAGACGGACCTGTACCGGCTTGAATCCCAGAATCTTTCACTGGATGATCTGAGTACCCGTATCCAGAATTTCAACCGAAGTGTGTCGGGTGGACGCATTTCGGAAATGGGACTTCAGTACATAGTGAAGGGGATAGGGTTGCTGCAGGGACCCGAAGATTTCGGGAACCTGATCGTCGGATACAAGTCGACTGTTCCTTCCACAGGAAACTCCGGTGCGAATACCGATATGGCTCCCATATTCCTGAAGGAGGTGGCCACGGTGACCCTGTCCAACAAGGAGCCTGTCAACATTGTCCATTTGAACGGAAAACGGTGCATCGGTCTTTCCATCTACAAGGAAACCAAATTCAACACGGTGAAGGCGGTTGACCAGATCAACGAAGCCATGGAGAAAATCCGGAAGGCGCTTCCCGGTTATCAACTGACTTTGGTAAGCAACCAGGGTACCTTCATTAGGGATGCCATTTCGGAGGTGAAAGACTCAGCCCTGATCGGGATTATCTTGGCTGTGGTGGTTCTGTTCGTTTTTCTGCGACGGGTAGGTACCACCCTGATTGTGAGTCTGGCGATTCCCTTCTCCATCATTGCCACCTTCAACCTGATGTATTTCAACCACCTCACCATTAACATCATGACTTTGGGGGGGCTGGCGCTTGGAGCCGGTATGCTGGTCGACAATGCCATCGTGGTCATTGAGAATATTTTCAGGCATCACGAGGGAGGGGCAAGCGTAAAAGATGCTGCCGTCAACGGCACTTCCCAGGTAGGGGGGGCCATTGTCGCCTCCACCCTGACGACCATCGTGGTCTTCCTGCCCATCGTCTACCTTCACGGGGCTTCAGGGGAACTTTTCAAGGACCAGGCATGGGTTGTGGCTTTTTCGCTTTTTTCATCCCTTTTTGCGGCCATTTTTCTGATTCCGATGCTTTACCACCGGTTTTACCGGAACAAGCCGGCTCCGGTCACCCGTAAGGCAATGCAGATGACCGGATACGGAAAACTGCTCCAACGGGTATTGAATGCCAAATGGCTGGTGCTGGTAATCGCCCTGGTTCTGACTGCTGCATCCTTTCTTCTGGTGCCGTTGATCGGTTCGGAATTCATGCCCCAGACCGAGTCGAGGGAGTTTAACCTGAATCTGAAACTTTCGGAAGGAACCCGGCTCGAACGGACCGAAGCCACCGTGGAAAATATTGAAGCCATCCTGACGGAGTATACAGGTGACGACCTGGATAAGATCTATTCCCACGCCGGACCCAGTACTGGCCTATCCGGGGATGCCTCCTCGGTGTTCGAGGGGGAGAATACCGCTGAGATAAAGGTGATTCTGAAAAATGGATCCGGCATCACTTCCGATCAGGTAATTGGAGTTATCGACCGCCTTACCGCCGATATTCCCGACCTGGAGGTCACTTTCTCCAAGGAACAATCGGCATTGAGTTCGATTCTGGGAACCGATGAGGCTCCCGTTGTCGTGGAGATCAAAGGAGAGGAAATGGATGAAATTGAACGGATTGCCTTAGATGTCAGGCAACGGATGGACTCTGTGCCCGGGCTATTCAATGTGCAGTCGTCGATCGAGGGTGGAGCTCCCGAGGTGGAGGTGGTCATCGACCGGATTAAGGCAGGAATGTACAACCTGAATGTGAATACCGTGGTATCCCAGCTTCAGGACCAGTTGCAGGGAAAAAATGCAGGACAGTTGGAACAGGGTGGCGAAATGCGCGATATCACCCTGAAGCTGCCCGAAACCCGGTTGTCGGAAATCAACAACATGGTAGTCCGTTCAGGAAGCCAGCTTTTCAGGCTCACTGAAATAGCCGATATCCGTTATGGCGAATCACCTAAGGAGATTCACCGTAGAAACCAGAACCGGATTGGCAAAATTACTGCCCAGATGGACCCGGGCCTTGCCCTAGAACATGTGGCAGGAGAAATCAGGGAAGCAACTGCCGACATAAAGCTCCTTCCCGATTATTCGATTCAGGTGACCGGTGACGAAGAGAAAAGAGAGGAGTCGATGAAAAATCTGGGATTTGCCTTGTTGCTCTCCGTGATCTTGGTCTACATGGTGCTGGCTTCCATCTTTGAATCGCTGGTTCATCCCTTTACGGTTTTACTGACCATCCCGTTTGCTGTCGTGGGGAGTATTCTGACCTTTTTCCTCCTGGGGAGGACCATGAACATCATGGCGCTCATCGGGATCATCATGCTGGCAGGGATAGCCGTAAACAGTTCGATCATCCTGATCGACCGGATCAATCAGTTGATCAGGGGAGGTATGGAGCGCCGGGCTGCGATCGTTACCGCCGGGCAGCAGCGACTGAGGCCAATCCTGATGACTACCCTGACCACCATCCTGGCATTGCTTCCCCTTACCATCGGCTTTGGGGAAAGCGCCCAGCTCCGGTCACCTATGGCCCTTGCAGTGATTGGCGGTCTGATTTCCTCCACACTCCTTACCCTGGTGGTCATTCCCTGTGTGTATGAGCTGCTTGACCGCCTCCTCCCGGAAAAAAGATCTTTGGAAACAGAAGACGGACTGTCAGAATATTAATCAGTAAAAAGGATGACCAGATGAGGTTTATCATCAACAGAAAGGTTTTTATCAGCATGCTGTTTATCGGGGTAACCCTGCTGGGGTATATCTCCTATAAGCAGTTGCCGGTGGAACTGATGCCCGACTCCACCCTTCCCATGTTGTATGTGCAGATTTCCTCCCGCCAGGAGGTTGATCCCCAATACATGGAGAACCAGGCGGTAATTCCTGTGGAGGGAGCTATCGGTACGCTCGAAGGGGTGGAGGACATGGAAACTTGGCTGAACAGCAGGCAGGCCTCCATTCAGATCAGTTTCAAGAAAAATATAAATTTCAAATACCTCTATCTCAAGTTACAGGAGAAGATCGACCAGGTGAGGCCAACCCTGCCGGATGGGTTTACCGTGATGGTAGCCCGGGTGGATGCCGGCCAGTTGAGTAACCAGTTTATGGAGATCCAGATTAGAGGAAGCGGAGGTACCGACCGTATCCGCAATATTGTCGACCAGGAGGTGGTAAATGAGTTGCAGAATATCGACGGTATTGCTTCGGCCAATGTCTTTGGCGGAAAAGAACGTTCGATCGAAGTCACCATTGATATGAATGCCTGTGAGGCTTACGGCATAACCCTCTCGCAGATCAGGAGTGCACTCAGCTCCAACTCGGTGAACCGTACTTTTGCCGGATATCTCCATGAATCGAACCGGCAGTATTATGTTCACATTACCTCGGAATACCAGGATGTGACCGATATCGAGAACATTGTTCTGGCCGAAGGCCCGATCCTGCTCAAAGATGTGGCCGACATCTATTTCGGGGTCAAGGAAGAAACCACTCTGAGCCGTGTCAATGGCATGGAGGCTATTTCCATGCTTCTGATCAGCGACTCCCAGGCTAATCTGATCGATCTTTCACATCGTACCCAGGAGGTGATCGCCCGGTTGAACAGTAAACTCTCAGCCAATGAGGTGGAACTGGTCATTCAGTCGAACCTGGCCGATACCATGGAGAAAAATATCGATCAGATCATTTCCCTGGCATTGGTTGGAGGTCTTCTGGCGGTCTTCGTACTCTGGATCTTTTTGAAAAACTTGAAGATTGTTGCCCTGATTGCCATGGCAATC
>CAZLDP010000047.1:0-10929 GCA_964558145.1 uncultured Prolixibacteraceae bacterium
CCCTATGGCAAGAATGAAAATCTTGAATCCTAACCCTTAGATGAACCGACCGTTTTCAATACTTCCCGGAAATCGGGACTGCAAAAGTAATTTAATTTCACAATCCGGCAAAATCCGAAAGAACATTTTCGCCAATTTAACGATTGCGTCGTTCAAAACCGTTTTTTAATTTGGCGGTGCAAAGAAAAGAAGTTTTTTTGAATTTGAGAACAGCCTTTTAAAAAAAATCAGCCTGCTTGAAGAAATGAGGGCAGGCATCCATGGCCAGAATCTATCCGGGTCGAGTAAGCTCGATCATTAACCGGCCATATTATGCCTATAAGATAGGGGAAAACTGTCGGGAGAATTGTTATTTTTGTCCCATTGACAAGCGATGAGAAAGAATTGGATCTATACGGGACTGGTCATTCTGCTGTTGGCGGCAGGATGTGGTCCCTCACAGGAAGAGAAGGCTTCGGTCCGGCTCAAACAGGCCAGAATACTTCTGGAACAGCATGATACCACCGGCGCACTGCTACATATCGACAGCATGAGGATGTTGTATCCCAAAGCGACTTATGCCCTCAATGGGGCGCAGAACCTTAAAAGGGAGATTCATTGGGCTGTTTATCAGCGTAAACAGTTAGAATTGGATTCCACCGAAGCAGGAATTGCCCGCTTTATGCCCCTTTTTATTGCCGGGAAAGGGGAGTTTGAGCGGGTAGTTACCTACACCCACCGGAAACAGGTTGCCGAAGAAAATCTCTCGCGTTCCTACCTCAGGGCGGAGGTGACAGAAAATGGGGATCTGGTGCTGGTAAGCCAGTATTTCGGCAACCATCCTGTCGGGCACACTTCGGTGAAGGTTTATGAGGGGGACCTTGAGGCTTATACCGATACTGTCATCGGAGAAGACAACGGCAATTTCCAAGGCGGATTTTTGGGGGCACGATGGGAACGGGTGACCTTCCGTAAAGAAGTAAACCGCAAGGTGGCAGCGCTGATAGCGGATAATCCGGGTAAACGATTCAGGATTTTATTCTCCGGCGCCGGGAAATATGTGATATTTCTGGAACCGAAAGATGAGGTCGCCATTAGGGACGCCTACAGGCTTTCCGTTTTAATTAAAAAGCGGCAGCAACTGGAAGAAGAAATAAATAGGCTGGATATCAGATAATCTTTTCGATTTCTTCAGGGGGACAGGCAACCACTGCCTTGTCTCCGTTGATAACAATGGGGCGCTGCAACAATTGCGGGTGTTCGGTGAGCGCCCTGATCCATTCTGCATCGGTGAGTTGTTTTCCTTTGTACTCTGTTTTAAAAAGCTTCTCCTGTGTTCTTACAAGCTCTTCCGGCTTCATCCCGGTTTTTTGGATAATTTCGAGCAACTCGCCTTCCGACACTCCCTCGGTCAGATATTTCCTGATTTCGAGGTCGAATCCTTTCTTCTCGATGTATTTCAGTCCGGCACGACTGTGGGCGCATCGGGGATTGTGGTAAATCTTCATGGCCAAATGGTGTTGTTTTCGGATATAATTGTAAAAGTCTTCTTGTGCACGGTATTTATGAATCGGATCACTGTGGCCGTATAAGTTTTTCAGGTCAGGGTCAAGGATCCTCGCTTTGGTATTGTCCTGAAGCTGTATCCGGAGCATCTCTTTCAGCTCATTCCGGATATCGGGGTCAAATACAGGAGCAGCCACCTCGATGCGCCGGTTCAGGTTACGCGGCATCCAATCGGCTGAGCTGATGAACCAGCGTTCATCCCCGTCGTTGCCGAAAACGAAAATCCGGGAGTGTTCGAGGTACTTGTCCACAATGCTGATACCTTTGATGTTTTCACTCAGTCCCGTGATGCCGGTTTTCATCCCGAAGATTCCCCTGACAATCAGCTTCACCTGGACACCCGCCTGGGAAGCCTCATAAATCTTCATCATCATTTCAGGGTCGATCAGACTGTTCATTTTCAGGATCATCCAGGCAGGTTTTCCTTTCTTGGCCAGTTTGATTTCCCTGTTGATCATTTTTTTGAAGAACCTACGCATTTCAAAAGGACTGACAATAAGGTTCCGGTATTCGAAATGGCGATAGTTGTGTTTGAAAAACTCAAACACATTGGCCACTTCATCGGCAATGCGGGGATCGGAAGTCAGCAGCCCCTCGTCGGCGTATATCCGGGCAGTTGATTCATTGAAGTTTCCGGTGCCGATATAGGCATAGTGGCGGTATAATGCACCTTCATGCCGTTTGATCCACAATAGTTTGCTGTGCACTTTGAGTCCCGGTATGCCGTTGATTACGTTCGCCCCTTCTTCCTGCAGCTTGTTTGACCAGTAGATGTTGGCTTCTTCATCGAAACGGGCCTGTAATTCGATGACAACCGTAACTACTTTTCCATTGCGGATGGCATTCAACAGGGCGTTGACCACCTTCGAATCGGCGGCGACACGGTAAAAAGTTATCCCGATCTCCTCCACTTGGGGGTCGATGGCGGCTTCACGAAGCAAATCGATGAAATGGTTGAACATCTGATAGGGATAATGGAGCATGACATCCTTCCTGCGCAAAATTTTCAGGATACTGGTGTGCAGGGGGAGGTCCTTGTGCCTGAAGGGGGGAAGCTTAAGATAATAATGGTGTTTTTTGCCTATTTCGGGGAAATCCATGAAATCTTTGTGGTTGTGGTATTTCCCTCCGGGGACGGCATTTTCCTCTTCTTCGATTTTCATCTTTTTCAAAATGAACTTCAGGAGGTCCGCCGGCATCTCCCGGTCGTAGACTAACCGCACAGGCCTGCCGGTTTTCCGTTTTTTCAGGCCGGTTTCCATCTTTTCGATAAACGACTTCGAAATGTCGTCATCAAGGTCGATCTCGGCATCCCTGGTGATTTTGATTGTAAATGCCTCAAAGCGGGTGTATCCGAAATAGTAAAAAAGGTCGTCGAAACAGAACCTGATCACATCATCGAGGAACATAACGAATTTCCGGGAACCCGAGGGAGGAAGCACCAAAAATCGGGGCACCGACCGGCTGGGTATCCTGATCAGGGAATAGGCGTACTCTTCGGGATCGGTCGCTCCGGTCAGCTTCACAGCCAGATAAACCGACCGGTCACGGAGGTAAGGAAATGGGTTTTTACGCGACAACATGATGGGTACTAAGTTGGGCAATACCCTTCGCTGAAAATACTTCCTGACGAACATCCCCTGTTTGTGGGTCAACTGCTTTTCATTGATCAGGTAAATATCTTCCTTTTTCATTTCTTCGAGAATCCCCGAAAAAATCTCCTGTACTTTTTGCTGCTGCCGCATCACAATTTCCTGGATCTGGTCGTACAGTTCCTTGGGAGTGTGAGGCCCCAGCAATCCTTCCTCGTCTTTGCCGAAGTCGACCATCCGTTTTACCGTGGCTACCCTCACCCTGAAAAATTCATCAAGGTTGTTGGAGAAGATCCCGATAAACCTGATCCGCTCAAACAGCGGGGTATTGGGGTCTTCTGCCTCCTGCAGCACCCGTTCGTTGAACGATAGCCAGCTAATTTCCCTGTTGGTGAATATATCTTCTGAATTCATAGCCCTGATAAGTAATGTTCAAAATTAACCAAATCTGAAAATAAAACAGGATTCCGCAGCGATAATTGAAGTAATCCAATTCCATAAGAAATAAAGAATAAGGAATAAAAAACAAGGAATTACAAATAAAACCCCCAAAGCTGATTAAATTTGCCGGCTATAAACCGGCTTTCGCGGCCTGCACATCATCGTCATTACCCATGACAACACCGGCAACATTGAGAACTCTGACAACATGGACAACCATTGGCCTCCCAATTCATCGGACACAGCAGACTATGTCTTCCGAAGTCCTTAGTTTGTGCAGTAATGTGCGCAGAAGCGGAGGAGGCCTGCAACCTTGACCTTATGATTCCCACCCGTCGCCGATATCGCCACTTGTTTTTTGATCTGGACAACACCCTGTGGGATTTCAACCACAATTCCCGGCAGGCGCTTTGGGAGAGTTTCGGCTGGTTCTCGCTGGACAGGGCGCTCTTTGACGATTTCTTGGCGGTGTATAACCGGCACAACGATGCCTTGTGGGAGTTGTATCGTCGCAACGGAATTACCAAACAGGAACTTTCAAGGGCCAGGTTTGACCGTACCATGCAGGAGTTGGGAATCGGGGGGATCGAAGGTCTGGAATTCAACCGTATCTATTTGATGCTGATGCCTTTGCAGACCCACCTGTGCGAGGGAGCTCCCGAAGTGCTTGAAAAACTCTCGCAAAAATACCAGATGCACATTATCACCAACGGATTCAGCGAAGTACAGTTCAGCAAATTGGAACGGAGTGGTCTGAATCTTTTTTTTAAACAGATTTTTGTTTCAGAAGAAATCAAATCTCCTAAGCCTTCCCCCGAAATTTTCAGGTATGCCCTAAAATCGTGTAATGCCCGGAAAAAAGAGAGCCTGATGATCGGCGACTCCTGGGAGGTTGATGTGGTTGGGGCGATGGGGGCCGGTATCGATCAGGTTTACTATAATCCGGAAAATGAAACGAACGGATATGCCGGAAAAAAGGGTGCGATTCCCGGATCAGGGGGAACCCTCACGTATCGGATCGTGCGGCTGAAAGAGTTGCTTGATATTTTATGAGATAGGGAAGAAATGGGTAAAATTATTAACAGTCTATTAATCAGGATGATGCGAAAAGATGTTTGATAAATTGTTAAAATCCCTTAAAATTCCTCAAAAAAATCAATTTGTTTCATGTTAGAGTAGATTTACTTTTTTCTACATTTGTGAGAGTTGAATTTTGCCAGAAATCATTAGGATTATTAATGCTTTTTTTAGGTTTGATATTATTGTCGAAGAATGATTTTTTTAGGCTAACTCAGTTTGAATGGAGAAATTGATATCGGAACGATCACTGAGTGTAGGATATTATTATTAACTATTATTAACTTAAAATTATCTCTATGAAAAAAGTTGCGCTGTTATTAGCCCTTATTCTATTTGGGCTGCAGGGCTTGTTTGCACAAACCAGAGAGATTTCGGGGGCCGTCACTTCTTCGGAAGACGGGGCCGCCATTCCTGGTGTGTCTGTGGTAGTGAAGGGGACGACCCTGGGGACTGTTACAGACATGAACGGTGCTTTTTCGTTGCGGATTCCCGCAAACGCACAAACCCTGATGTTTTCCTTTGTCGGGATGAACAGCCTGGAAGTGCCGATCGGCGACCAGGCACGTTTCAATATTCTGATGTATCCTGCCACTTTCGGTGTTAATGAAGTGGTAGTGACTGCCATGGGTATCAAAAGGGAAAAACGGGAGATTACCTATCAGACCCAGAAAGTGGATCAGGAGGAGTTGGTGAAGATAGCCCCCACGCGGGCATCTTCGGCTTTAGCTGGGAAAGTGGCCGGATTGCAGATCAATGTTCAGAACAATGGGGTGAATCCGACAACACAGATCCTTCTGCGTGGTTTGCGTTCCATTACCGGAGACAACTCCGCTTTGATAGTGATTGACGGCTCCATAGCGTCCCAGGGAGCTTTTGATGCCCTCAACCCAAGTGACATTGCCGATATCAGTGTGCTGAAAGGCGCCACTGCTGCTGCATTGTACGGTTCAAGTGCGGGTAATGGAGCTCTTCTGGTGACCACCAAAAGCGGAAAAGCCGGGCAACGATTTACTGTCGGGTTGAACGCAGCCTATACCGCGGAAACTGTAGCTTATATGCCTGACTTCCAGACAGAATATGGTACCGGTTGGGAAGGGGCTTACGACCCTGTGGAAAACACCAACTGGGGACCCCGTTTCGATGGCACTCTCCGTCAGGTCGGACCTACCTTCCCGGAAGGACATCCCTTGAAAACACAGATAGTCCCTTACGCCCCGGTGAAGGACAATCTTCTTCACTTCTTCAATACCGGAAATACCTTTAACAACACGGTGTATTTTAGCGGAAGTACCGAAAACAGTAAATTCTATATTTCTGTGGGTGATCAGCGGACTGATGGAATTGTTCCCGAGGACACATACCAGCGGAATACCTTCAGGGTAAATGCCAGTAAGAAAATTGGGAAAGTGGAATTGTCGGCCAGCGCCACCTACTTCACCGACAAAACGGATGTGGTGGGCGGTACCATCGGAGACCAGGACAGACCACTGTACTGGTTCATTCTGAATACTTCAGCCAACATCCCGCTGTCTACTTACTGGGATTGGGACAATCCGCTTAGTTATGGATATGCCGACAATTATTACAATGCCTATTATCAGAATCCTTATTGGGCAGTTGGTACCAACAGGAATATCGATGAGACGAACCGGGTTATTGGTAACCTGAACCTCTCCTGGGATATTGCCGACTGGCTTAACTTCACCGCCCGTGGAGGTTTAAACAATGTGTGGGGAAATGGTAAAAACTGGCGTGCCGCCCAGACCTACGATCCTGTGCTGCAACCCTCAGCCGGTGCGGTATCCTCGTTTGTGGAAGACTCAGAATTCCAGACCAAGACTTACACTGGAGATGCCCTTTTTACCGGGACTTTTAAATTCCTCGACGACTTCTCTCTGAAGTCCATTCTCGGGGGTACTGTTTATGCCACAGACTACCGTGGAAGTACAGTACGGGCTAATAACCTGAGTATCCCCGGATTCTATGATATTTCAAACGGTACCGGAGAATTGGAAGGTACAGTGGATGAATCCCTGAAGCGCTATTTCGGTTTCTTCGGTGATTTTACCCTTGGATTCCGGAATTACCTCTTCCTGAACTTCTCAGGGCGTAATGACTGGACCTCCACTCTTGCCAAGGGAAACAACAGCTATTTCTACCCTGCAGCAGGGATCTCCTTTGTACTGACCGATGCCATCGAATCGCTGAATAACAATGATATACTCTCCTTTGCCAAGATTACGGCCAGTAATTCAACGGTGTACAACGACCTTTCACCTTACCGGATCAATGAGAAATACTATCAGCATGTCTCTTTCCCGTTTGGTTCCCTGAATGGGTTCTACCTTGATCCTGCCGCCGTGGATGCCAATATTACCAAAGAAAAGATCAATACAACCGAAGTCGGGTTGAATCTTGGTTTCTTCAATAGCAGAGTATGGTTGGACGCTTCCTGGTTCAACACCATCACCTCTGATCTGATCACCTCCACCACTCCCTCTATTTCCTCGGGAGCAACCTCCTTCCTGACTAACATCGGGGAGTTGCAAGGTACCGGATTAGAGCTGACCCTGGGAGGATCTGTTTTTAAGACCAAGGATTTCCAGTGGGATATCAGTGCAAACTATACCACCAATGAAACTGTGGTCAACGAGATCTATGAAGGACTCAATGAAGTGGCGGTGACTACTACCGGACAGTATGGAATCTATGCCGTGGTTGGGGAAGCCTTCCCGCAGATCAAGGCCAATGTCTACCAGCGTGATCCTCAGGGACGCATTATCGTGGATCCGTCAAGCGGTCATCCCCTGGAGAAGGCGGAACTCGTCAGTCTGGGTAGCACCATTCCGGACTACATTGTTGGGTTGAACACCAGGCTTTCCTTTAAGGGGATTTCTGTAGCTGCCACCTTCGACTACCGTACTGGTCACAAATACTACGAGCAGGGTAGTGATGCGATGGAGTTCACCGGCCGTTCGCTGGCCAGTGTTTCAGCAAACCGTCAGGATTTCGTGATTCCCAATTCGGTGATCGAGACCAGCCCCGGCGTCTATCAGCCCAACACCAACATTGCGGTGGCCGGCGGAAGGCAGAGCTACTGGACCGACACCTATAACAATGTCAAATCCAATTACGTAAAGGATGCAACAGCCCTTAAGCTCAGGGAACTGGCCGTCAGTTATGAGTTGCCGGCCAACCTGGTCAACAAAACTCCACTGAAAAAGGTCTCTTTAGGATTTATCGGAAGAAACCTGGTCACTTGGCTGCCAGCCGACAACCACTTCTCGGATCCTGAGTTTAATAACAACAATGACAATAGAATTGGTATCGGCGGATACTTCCAGTCGCCTCCGACCAAGTCGCTGGGGTTCAGTTTAAATGTTGAATTCTAAATTAATGAGTACTATGAAAAATATTCTGAAATATTTCAGCATGCTTTCGGTGATCGTACTGATGGCATCATGTGAGAATTTTCTGGATGTGAACGAAGATCCGAACAACCCGGTTTCGGTCACTCCTGACCTGGTTCTGCCTGTTGCACAGAATTATACGGCCAATGTGATGAAAATGGACCGTTATATCAATTGTTTGGGAAACATGATGATGTACAACTGGAGCCAGAGCGACGGCTATTCCTGGTATGGGGATGAGTTTAAATACAATGTCACCTCCTCTTTCTACCAGCAGTGTTTTAATTATTCCTATTCCAACGTGCTGAAGTCGTATCAGATTCTGGCCAATCTGGACAGTACCTATGCGTACTACAAGGCGATCGGGGAGATTATGAAAGCTTACCACTTCCAGTTACTGGTGGACATGTACGGGGATATTCCTTATAGTGAAGCCCTGCAACGCAGCGGGGAGGCCACGCCGGTTTATGACGACGCCAAGACCATTTATGAGAATCTGATCGTCAAATTGACGGATGCCATCAGGATGATCAACGACAATCCCACCTCCAAGAAACCCGGCGCCGATGACATTATGTTCGGCGGTGATATGTATATGTGGAAACAATTTGCCAATACCGTAAAGCTCAGGATTCTCGTCCGCCAGTCCAGCATGTCAGGACGTGATGGTTACCTGAAGGAGCAGTTTGGTGTCATTGCACAGGAGGGTTCCGGCTTCATTACCGAAGATGTTGGCGTCAATCCGGGCTACCTGGTACAGATCAATAAGCAGAATCCTCTGTGGGACGATTTTGGCAAGGATCCGGCAGGAACGGATGAGATGTCGGGGAAGGCCACCTGTGCCACCGACTATGTGCTGGCTTTTCTGGCCGACACCAAGGATCCCAGGATTGACTGGATTTATGAAAAACCTGCCACGGGGCATCTGGGGGTTCCGCAGGGCCTGCTCGACTATGACACGCCGGTGCCCGATGCCTATATGCCCGAATTGGTTTCCAACATTGGCCCGGGGATCCTGAAAAGCGCTACCATGGATGCGGTCATCTATACCCTGGCTGAGAGTTACCTGAATCAGGCGGAAGCACGCCATAAAGGACTGATCACCACCGGCGACGATGCCAAAACCTTGTATCAGAAAGGCATAGAGGCATCTTTTGCTTATCTGGGCGCCTCCGGGGCTTCAGCCTATTATTCTCAGATCAAAAACCTGGTCAACTGGGAATCCTCCACCAACAAACTGCAAGCGATCATTACACAGAAGTGGATTGCCACCAATGGAATTACCGCAGAGCAGTCCTGGTTTGATTATAGCCGTACCGGTTTCCCGGCAGGATTACCCATTTCTCAGCAGGCATCCACAAGTGACCGTCCGGTCAGGTTGTTCTATCCTGCAGGTGAATATTCTTCCAATGGTGAAAACCTCCCGGCACAACCCAATGCATTTACTGAAAAAATATTCTGGGCAAAATAAATATAGAGAATTATGAAAACATTGAGATATATTTTTATACTCCTTCTGAGTTTGGGCATTTCCAATTCCTGCCTTATCGAAGATGAGTCCACATTGGATCTCAACGACGACGGATTCAACCTGGCAGGATTTGAGGAATCCAGGAAAACACTCTCTGCCATTGCCGACGGTGCGGAAAATGATTTTCAACTGAAGGTAAAGGTGGCCGGACCTACCTGGGGGGATGTGAAAAACCCCGTTACGCTGACCATCGGCGCCGACCCCAGTTCGACGGCTGTCGCGGGTACTCACTATAAGATTAAAAATCCAACCATTACCTTGTCCCCTGACAACAACATGCTCGGATTATTTACCATCACCATGCTGACGAAAGGGATTCAGACTCCTCTGGCCAAATCCCCGGTACTTGTACTCAAGGTGACCCAGACCTCAGGGGATAATACAGTTTCCCATAGCGGAAAACCCATCACCCTGACGCTCAACTATGCCTGTCCCTCCTTCCTGGAAGGCACCTATACCCTCACCATTCAGCGCGTGAATACCGCCGGGGTACCCTCCACCATTGTCAGAAGTGATGAGGTCATTACCAAAACCGGGATCGGAACCTACCGCACAACCTATGTCGGACACTGGACCCCCGCACAACTTGCCCCTGGAACTCCCGGATTTACCTTTACCGATGTTTGCGGTAAATTGACCGTGGTGGAAGGTAACCTGGCTGACTATTGGGCCAATATGGTGGCAGGTACTGACTTTGGATATGTCGATGAAACAACGGGCAACCTGTACATGGAATATTCCGTGTGTACAAGTTCGGGTTGTAATTACTACAAGTGTACCTATGTGAAGAAGTAAGCCGTTGTGTTTAATATTAATCTAAAACAACCGAAGATGAAAAAGAATATTGTCAATAGATTTCTGGCTGTTGCGTTTCTCTTGGTTTCTTTTCTCTCCTGTGACCTGATTGAAACAGCGGAACAGGATGTGAGCCCAATCGGAACGACTGAAAAAAGTCCGACAGCTACCTTTACTCAAAGTCCCGCCGGCACCACCTTTAAGGAAGGACAAACCCTGATTTACACCATCAAGACGGACAAAATGATTGACCGGTCAGTGACTTTCCTGGTCAAGCAGATCGGGGGTACCGCCGGGGAAGATGATTACGTGGCCGAACCGGCCGTACTTCAGCCATACTCCACGGAGGCACAGGTGAAAATCGAATTTCTTAAAGATGACTATCCTGAAAGTGAGGAAACACTGAAGCTGGAAATCGGAGTTTACAGTCTGGCCGACAAGTATCTGCTCAGTCCCGCCACCACCAACCCGACAACCCTGGATCTCAAAGTGGCCAATACCAATGATCCCGCCAAATTGACCATCGTCATGGAAT
>CAZLDP010000048.1:0-10903 GCA_964558145.1 uncultured Prolixibacteraceae bacterium
CTTCTTTCCATTCACCGGTTAAGGCTGTACCGTAAAATACCCCTACCACTTCATTCCAATAAGTCGAAGTCATCGGCGTGCCCTCTTCACCTCCCTCCTCATTTTCGAGAAGAGCGGAAGGCTGCTCCTGCTCCCTGAGCCTCTTCAGAAACAGCTCCGGATCGCGCAGCAGGGTATAGTCACCTGAACGTTTCCGCTGATAAAACAAGGCGCCTGCATGTTCCGACATCCAGCTTTCTCTGATTCTCACAGTGAGTTCAAAAACCGACCTTACCAGATGGGTGTAGATCTTATCCCGCTCCGGATCCTTGATCCCATCCAGGGTATATTTCCGGATAAAGGAATAGGTTTCTTCCAGATTGTAGAGTAGGTCGGTATACTCCCCCTGACGGGTTTCAGCAACCAGTTTCCTGATCCGGCTAAAAGCCTCCTTCAGCTTTTTTTCCGGGAGCGCCTTGAAAATATCCCCACAGAGAAGTTTGATATCACTTTCGGTCATACAGCCCCTATTAATGCCATATACAAAGTTAAGTGGAATCGCCGGAAAATGACCGCTCCAACCCCGGAATTACCATGAAATTAACGACTGATACCGAAATAGCCGCAGGAAAACATATATATTTAGTTAAAATCAACAGCAAAGATTTACCTAGGTAGGTACAAATATGCTACTTTTGCGAACTGAAAACCAAACAGACGAAGGATGAACCTTACTCAACTGGTTAAGTATTTTATTCCGAAGGAAAAAAAGTTCTACGGAATGTTTAACAATGCTGCCCTGAACGGGGTGGAGGCCGCCGCCGAACTGAAAAACCTCTTTCGCTCCCGGTCAGTGGAGGAAAATGCAGCCATCCGGCTGAGAATCAAGCAGGTCGAAAGAAAAGGAGATGAAATTACCAATCATCTTTTCGATGAATTGAACCGGACTTTTATCACGCCTTTCGACCGGGAGGACATTCACGAACTCACTTCCAAGCTCGACGATGTCGTTGATTTGATATACAGTATATCAGGAAAAATTGATATGTACCGGTTCACCGGATTCAGCGACCATATGATCGAGATGAGCGAATTGCTCTACCAGGGCAGTCTTCACCTTCAGCATGCGGTTGCAGGACTTGAAAATTCGCGTAATGCTATTAAAAGCCTCAAATCATGCAAGGAACTCCGGAAAATGGAAACCCGGATTGACGAATGCTATCACGAAGCGCTTTCCACCCTCTTTGACTCCGAGCAAAACGCCATTGAACTTATCAAACACAAGGAAATTCTCCAAACCATCGAAAAGGTATCCAATAAAATGGAGGATGTTTCGGATGTAGTGAAAACGATCATTGTAAAATATGCCTGATGCGGGGATCAACCACCTGCATTTAACCTGAATGACTATGCTTGTTTTACTGATCGTTATCATTGCGCTGGCTTTTATTTTTGACCTGATCAACGGTTTTCACGATGCGGCCAACTCCATTGCCACCATTGTGTCGACCAAAGTGCTGGCGCCTTTGCCGGCAGTGATGTGGGCAGCTTTTTTCAATTTTCTGGCTTATTGGATTTTCGATCTGAAGGTAGCCAACACGGTAGCCAAAACTGTGGAGACGGGAGCCATCAGTCTCGAGGTAATTCTTGCCGGGATCATCGCTGCCATCCTCTGGAATCTTCTGACCTGGTGGCTGGGAATTCCCTCTTCCTCGTCCCACACGTTGATCGGGGGATTTGCTGGAGCGGCGGTAGCCCATGCCGGAAGCTTTGCTGTCATCAACAAGGCGATTATCCTGAAGACCATTGGATTTATTTTTCTGGCCCCCATTCTGGGAATGGTGATATCCTATTTTCTCACCGTGCTGATCCTGATTCTCTGGCGGAATGCCAATCCCCACAAGTCGAACAAATGGTTCAAGCTAATGCAGTTGGGATCTTCGGCAGCCTTCAGTCTGGGACATGGGGGGAGTGATTCGCAGAAGGTGGTGGGTATCATCAGCGCCGCCATGCTGGTCTATGTGGCCCAGCTCAAGTCAGGAGGCGAGGTGATTCCCCATTGGGCCCATGTGAGTGAAACCGTGGATGCAGCAGGTAAAATGCACCTCCACGTTCCCGCATGGATTCCCATTTCGTGTTACACGGCCATTGCCCTGGGCACCATGATGGGGGGATGGCGGATTGTCAAGACCATGGGAACCCGCATCACCAAGGTGACACCCGTCGAAGGGGTAGCCGCAGAAACTGCTGGCGCCATCACCCTGTATGGTATTTCGCAGGGACTGGGCATCCCGGTGAGTACCACCCATACGATTGCAGGCGCCATCATGGGAGTGGGAATGACTAAGCGGCTGTCGGCCGTTCGGTGGGGCATAGCCAACAACCTGATGATTGCCTGGGTGCTTACCATCCCGGTGAGCATGGCCATTGCTGCCCTGGTCTACTTGCTGGTCGACCTGCTTCCTTATTTCTCCTGAAAAGTCAATTCTGCGCGGCGCTCAAGGGTTCAAAGGCACTACGTGCCGTTCAATGCTTTCGGCGTTCAAAAGTTCAACTTGTTAATTGTTCATTGCTAATTGCTAATTGCTAATTGCTAATTGTTCAATGCCTTCGGCTACGCCTAGGCGTTCAAGGGTTCAACGTGTTAATTGTTAATTGTAATCCCTCAGTCTCTAAGTCTCTGAGTCTCTTCGTTCCCTTAGTCTCTTCTTCATTTTCTGTCGTCGCTCGGCATAGCTCAAGCAAGCTTGGCTCTACACTCGCTCCTAAGAAAATTGGTAATTGTTAATTGTTACGCCGAGATTTCCTGAAACCTCTTTCTGAACTCCAGCGGTTTGCGGATATTCTCAGCCTCCTCGCGGCTGCCGCCGGTGCCGACAATAGAGATTGTCCCGAATCCGAACAACCTGCCCCACACCGATTGCTTTACATTAACCGTCTCGATCTTGTTGAGGTTCATTTCAAAAGTCTTTCTCGAGATCCAACCGGTTTTGAGGATAATCCTCATGTTGGTGATCACGAATTCACTGGTGCTCCTTAATATCAGTGGATAGATAAACAAAGTAAGCAACCCCGAAAGGGTCACGAATATTTTCCAGTGCAGTTTGGTTTCATATTCCACTTTTTCACCCCTGAGCAGGTTCTGATTGACATAATTTCCCATAATGAAATCCTTTTAATCAAGGCAAAGATAACGGTTTCCACAATCAGGACACACAGTATTGCAGCAATTCTCTCCGCTTGCGGATCAGGTCAGTCAGCTCAGTCACCATGTTGTGGTTCACTTCAAGCGCCATTGGGATCACATACTTTTCGGTCTCATTGAGGTATTTCGTCATTTTTTCGTCGGAGTAGACATCCCTGTGTAAATCGGTAAGGTTACTGATGCGGTCGGCCACTTTCAGAATTTTCGCCTGGTATGATCCCTTTTCCAGAATATTCCGAAGATAGGTTGCCTTGGAATCGCAGGGATTCCGTGTCACTTCCAGCACCAGGCTGACCACCTGCGGGGCATCGGCATCGATTGCGCGCAGCTCATCCAGATTGGTTGAGGGAACATCTTCTAACAGGTCGTGCACCAGCGAGGCTTTCAGTAAAACGGAACTGGAAAAATATTTATAGTCGAGCAGGATACCCAGGGTGGCAAACGCATGCCGGAACTGGTTACCGCCCACTTTCCGTTCGTTGCTGATAAGCGCGGTTGCTTTCATGATCCAGGGAGCCAATACAAGGTGGGAAAGGATGTCAATTTCGCTCATGGTAATTCATTTAAAGAGATTTAAAGTTACGTCACATCCTCACACAAACGATTGTTTCGACGAAAGAAAAAACTTAAAATTAACATTGCCCTCAGGGAAGTCATCCCGGTCAGGAAGATTTTTCGTCTAACAAATGAGGATTTTTGATAATATATTTCAGGTAGCGGAACAACCTTCCTCCGTGCGACCCGTCACATACCCGGTGATCGAGCGCCGCTCCCAGGGTGAGGATTTTCCGGGGGACTACCTCATCGTTCACCACCCAGGGCTTTTTGTTGACGGCGCCCAGGATCAGCACAAAGGAGATATTCGAAGTGGGCATCAGGGCGGGAAACCCCAGGTCGAGGCCCAGCGTGCCGATATTCGATACGATAAAGGATCCGAAGCTGTGGGGTGTAAGCCCGAAACGAGGAAGCGAATAGCCCCATTTCTGGGTAAACGTCCTTGCAGCCTGAAAGATCCAACTCCGGAAAGGCCAGGGAATGGCTGCCAACCTTCCCTTCATCTCCATGGTTTTGTTTTCATTTCCTCCCCGCGCTTTTTTGATTTCACCAGCAAAGAAATCAGCCATTTCATCTATCGTGATTTCATCGGCATGGGGGACCTTTACCGAACCCAGTTCCGAACCCTCGAGAAGGACGCTGACCATAGCATCTATTGAAGGACGGGGGATTATCTTTCCCCGCCTCAAATATACATTCAGTTCGGGGACCTCATTGCGCAGGGCTCTCGCTGCAGCCAAAGTAAGCACCTGCGTCATCGTAACCTTGATCCCCTTTTTCCGTTTTTCCGAAATATAGGCTTCCAGATCGGTTACGTCCACTTCCGACTGACCCAGGATCTTGGAATCGGTGGGCCGCTTGTAAATGGCCGATGCCACCATCCGCCACTCATTGTTCAGGTCTAAGGTTGTTTTCATTTTCGTAAATAACTGAAATATTATGATCCCGCGTATCAGCCCCTGCCAAATTAATCGTCTTCCACGGGAACCCACAGGAAACTGTCATCCCGGAATGGGATTCTTCGGTTGTGGCTTCAAAAATATAAAATATCGGGAACAAAAAAAGCCCTGCATGGCAGAGCTTTCATTTCAAGCATGTAGTAAATTCTAACTTATGCAAGTTTTACGTTTACGGCATTAGGACCTTTCCTGCCTTCTTCGACATCGAAAGTGACCACATCGTTGTCACGAATCTGGTCTACCAACCCGGTGGCATGGACAAAATACTCGTTTGCTGACTCTTCGTCTTTAATGAAACCAAAACCTTTGGTGTGATTAAAGAACTTAACTGTACCTTTTTTCATTGATGTTTAAATTTATTAATTCCGCAAAAGTAACATTTATTTAAAAATCAACAAACACCCGTTTTTTTTCCGGATATTTCCTTACGACCTTTCCATTCGGTTTCCCGAACAGGAAAATGGCCTGATACAGGATTCCGGAAAGAAAGCCGGCGCTTGCCATTGGAGGAAAATTCCTTAATTTTGGTTTGAAGTAACCGGAGATTTTCCGCTCCTGTTTTCCGGTATTTACACGGATACACTCCATCCTTTCTGAGTGAAAATTTGACATTTCATGGAAAGTTGTCATCAGAAGATCAAACAATTGGCTTTGGAACAAGGCTTCCTCGATTGCGGTGTTATCTCTGCTGGCCACCTCATGGAGGAGGCCAGCCACATCGACCGCTGGCTGGAAAAAGGCTTCCACGGGAGCATGACGTACATGGAGCGGAACAGGGAAAAACGCCTCGATCCCCGCCTCCTCCATGCAGGCGCCCGGAGTGTGGTAGTGGTCCTTCAGAATTATTTTACCCGCCGCTCCCCCACCGATCACTCCGCCCCTATCGTCTCGAAATATGCTCTGGGCCTCGATTATCACCAGGTCATAAAGCAGAAGCTGAACAAACTCCTCCAACGGATTAGTCAGGAAATTACACCTTGCAGCGGCAGGGCTTTCGTGGATTCAGCCCCCGTGCTGGAACGGGCATGGGCCCACAGAGCCCGATTAGGATGGATTGGAAAAAACAGCATGCTTATCTCTCCGGCTCATGGAAGTTTTTTCTTTATTGGTATCCTGCTTATCGATGCCGATCTGACCAGAACAGGTGACACACCGGTTCCGGCAACAACTGAAATCAATGGACCATCCCCGGCAGACGGTCGCTGCGGAACCTGTACCCGATGCATCGATGCCTGCCCTACCGGCGCTATTGTGTCACCCTGCGTGGTCGATGCGCGAAGGTGCATTTCGTACCTGACCATCGAGCACAAAGGTGATATCGACCCTGAATTCCGTGGAAAACTGTCCAACCGCATTTTCGGCTGCGACATCTGCCAGGAGGTTTGTCCCTGGAACCGCAAAGCCAGGGAACACGATGAACCCCTTTTCAGGCCGGCTACAGGCCTCCTTCAACTCACCCGCGAAGAGTGGTACACCATGGATGAGGAACGCTTTAGGGAGATATCAGGGAACTCTCCCCTCCGCCGGACAGGATTTGAGGGAATCCGCCGGAACTTGCAATACCTCTTTCCCATGGACACTTTAAATGACAGAGTTCCTGACCCAAAAGTTAAAAGCCCGCAAAAACCTGCGTAGAGAACCGATCCGGAATTATTCAAGGTTCAAAGCTTTCGGCTTCGCCTCAGCGTTCAAAAGTTCAACAATGGTTCAAAGGTTCAAAGGCACTTCCTGCCGTTCAAAAGTTCAACTTGTTAATTGCTAATTGCTAATTGCTAATTGTTCATTGTTCATCCAGCTTCGCTGCATTTTCTGTCGTCATCCCTATTAATCTTCCCCTTTTTCAAACCGGAAGGGGTTCGCCATCCTCCTTACTTCCCCATCGCTGTATGTGACAGTGAGGGAGTCGGCATTGAGCGCGCGGAAAATCTCCTCTTTTTGGGTCAGGGTATCGACGAAAAGGATTTGGACAACCTCTCTATCTTCGGCATCCAGGAGGGTTCTGAATTCCACCACCCCTTCGTCGGCCGACAAATGGCTGACCAGGAAAGGAAACCTGTTTTTCAGTTTGCCGTTTTCACCCAATTCTAATTCAAAAATGCGGAGTACCGAATCGCTGTAGGCTTTCCGGTCATTGAAATCCATGACGAAGGAATCGAAAAAAAGCTGGTTAAAGCGGCTCCTGTCCATTGCCGAATATTGGGGAGTACCGGCAACTTTGTATCTCAACTTCACCTGGATTTGCTTTCCTTCGGGTCCATAGGTCATTTTTTTCGATTCCAAGATCTTCACCAGTTCATCTTCTGCCAGCACTGAGCGGGCGGGAAATGCGATCTTCACCACTGGAGGGCAGCCAAACTCCGTCAGTATCCCGGCTGCTTCGCTATTTTGCTCCAGCAGAAGGGAGAGGTAGTTAAAATCGTAAGGATCGAAGAAATTTTCAAGGCTCAGGGAAACCATTACCAAACTGTCGGTTGCTTCAGGAAGAGAATGGAGGGTGTTCTTTAACGGGGTGAAAATGGCCGCCTGGATTTTTTCCGGGTCGAGTTTGTCCCCATCATAATAAACCCTGACCCGGTGTCCTTTCACAAAGGTAGCCACACCCAGCACACCGTCGACTTCGCGCATCCGGTTGGCAAAAGAGGTTGAACTTCCGAAGCACTTAACATTTTTCAGACCCGCCTGTTCATAGATCTCCGCCTTTTCCATGGTTTCGTCGTCGCCCCACCGCTGGTCAATGGTGGGCAGTTCCCACACCGAACCCAGCGCGATGCCGGCTGCCACCAGCACGAGGGTAGCCACCGGCGAAAGCCATTTCAGGCTGTTTCTGCGATTGATCTGAAGGGTATCCGGTACCGGACAGGCCACCACGCAGTCGCTGCAGAGGTTGCAATCGACGTGACGTACCACGTCGGTCTTGTCCACGTCAATGGCTTGAGGGCATTTCCTGGCACATATCCCGCAGTGGATGCAGGAATTACTGTTACGGGTTATTTTTACGGCAGGCAGGAAGTAGCTTTTCAATCCCGACACTTCGATCAGGAATCCCCCCACGCTGAGAATGGCCAGCGGCCATACATAGCTCACCACTGCCCCTGCCCTGAGTGATATCAGCCAGACAGCCACCACCGCGATGAAAAATCCAGCAAATTTGAAAATGTTGGAGAGGGCGGCCAGCGGACAGAGGTATTTGCACCAGAAGAGCCTGACAAAAACAGAGCCGGCGACCACCACCACCAGTGAAACTACGGCATACCATACCACCACATCGCTGCTGAAACCGGTGACTGCCGCATAGTAGGGATCGAATTTTTTACAAAAAAGTTCATTCGACTGAAGGGTGAAGTAAAAGGTGACAAACAGCAATCCGTATTTCAGGATCCGAAGGATAAGGTCGGCCTTCCCGGTAATCGTGTACCTGACCCGGAACCGGTCGCCGATCTTGCCCAGCCATTCGCTGAACGTGCCCACCGGACAGATGAAGGCACAAAAAAGCTTACTGAACAACAATACTGCCACAAACAGCAGCACCCCCATGACGATTTGGGAAGTGGTCATGGTGCACGACAAGGCCTGGTTTAACAGGTAACTCCCCAGGGCCTGAATTCCCCCAAAAGGACAATAGGCTTCAAAATCGGCTGTATGACCCCTGTCGATCAACATCCTTCCTAACAAAAAAAGGAGGAACAGGATGACAGCTCCCTGGATTAACAGCCGCGGCCGGTTGATTCTTTTACTTTTCAATTTCACAAGGTTTCAATCAGGTTCAACAATACAGTAAGTTCTACAAAAATAGCAAACGGTTTGATCCCATGCTTCAAAAGGCGCCAAATATCTCCTAACCTTATCCGATCACAAAAATCCAGCTTCCCGCAGGAATGTCAATCGTGTATTTCTTCCCTTCCTGTTTGGTTTTCAGCCAGTTGTTTTTCGCGACATCCTTCCCGTCGATCGTCACCCTTTCGCCCTCAATCTGCAGGGTAGCAGTACTGTTAGCAGGAATTACCACTTCGTAGGTCACTTTTCCGTTTTCCCTTGTCCAGGACGAGCGGATGACGCCGTATACTGAGTTATAAGCTGCCTCGAAATGGTCGAGTTGTTTCACGAAATGAGGACGCAGGATTACATGCTTAAAGCCCGGCTGTTTCTCGTCGGGGAAGATGCCGCCCAGGGCCTTGTAGAACCAGGCATTTATCTCCCCGAACATGATGTGGTTCATAGAGATATCCTTTTTCGCTTCCAACGGCCAGTTTTCATAAAAGGTAGTTGCCCCGTTCACGATCCACCAGCCCCACGAAGGGAAGCTTTCCTGCAGGGCCACCGTGGCAGCCAAATCGGCATACCCGTTTTCACTCAGCGCATTCAGAATGGTTTTGGTACCCAACAGGCCCACATCAATATGACTGCCGTCGGCCACCACCCTGTCGGCCAGGTTTCTGGCCACCTTACCGGTCAGCGAATCGGGGACAATGCCCCATTTTAAGGCCGCACTCAACTCAGTCTGTAGTCCCGACCCGTATATTCCTGTTTCCGGATTCAGATATTTCCCATTAATGGCCTCTTTGATTTCAAGAGCCAGCGCCCCGTATTTTTCAGCATCTCCCCGTTTCCCCAGCAACCTCGCCGCTTTAGATAGGATGGTTGCATCCACGAAGTAATAGATCGAGGAGGTGAATTCCTTCGGGGTCACCGATTTCACAGGAACCCAATCCCCCAGCCCCCACGACGTCAACCCGTTTTCGCTGGTCAGCCCGATACAGTCGACATATCGTCTGATGGGGTCGTAGCAATCGGCCAGAAGCCGAATGTCACCATAAAACAGGTAGATATTCCAGGGTATCACGGCGATGGTGCTGGTCCAGTCGGGACCGTTGGCCCAATGGTATCCCCAGCCGTTGCTTGGAATAATGGCGGGCAGAACGCCGTTAGGCTGCTGTTCGTCGCGATGGTCGGCCAGCCACTTTTCATAGACCGTTATCGCGTCGAAATTATACAGCCCGGTTTCAATGTTGATCTGTGCATCGCCCGTCCAACCATTCTTCTCGCGCTGAGGGCAATCGGTGGGGTAGCCAAAAAGGTTGGAGAGGTACGATGCGTTGGCAGCCGTCCACATCTTATCAAGCGTGGGATTCGACGAGCGGATGATCCCCACCGGAGGAACATCGCTGTGCATGAAATAGGCCTCCAGACTTTCCTGATTCAATTCCAGGGGTTGTGACGACGTAACTTCCACATACTGAAATCCCTTGTAGTTGAACCGGGGCATAAAGCTATCGCCCTCCCTGCCCGACAGGATAAACAAGTCGGTCTGGAAAGGATCGCTGTCGTCGGTCGGCCGGTAATGGACATCTATATTCGACTGGTCAGCCAAACCCTGTTCATTGAGCCGCTCGGCATGTTTCAATCTGATCTCTGTTCCTTCCTTACCCTTGACTGTCAGCCGGGTTACCCCCGCAATGTTCCGCCCGAAATCGTAGATCCAAGTACGCGGTCCGTGCTGTTTCAACGATACAGCAGCAATCTTCTCCACATTCCGGATGGGATGGAGCGACTGTGCAGTGACCAGGGAGGAGGGAACTCCCGTTTTGAAAGCAGATTTCCACTTGCCGTCGTCGAAGCCGGGGGCATCCCAGCCCGGTTGTTCCAGCCGTGCATCGTAGTGTTCGGCCGTATAGATGCTGTTGAAAATCACCGGACTCAGGGAAGTCTTCCAGCTCTCATCGGTGACAATCAGGTCAGTGGAACCGTCATCGTACCTGATGTGCAGCTCCATACAGAATTTGGGACGGGCACGCCAGGGCGCCTTGTCGAAGAACCATACAGCAGTCGACTGGTGGTTGTACCAGCCGTTCCCCAGCAAAACCCCGGCTACATTTTCACCATCCCTCAACAAGGAGGTCACATCGTAGGTCACATAGAGATTTCTCCGGTCGAAACGGGTGTACATCGGGTCGAGCCGGTGGTCTCCCACCCTGTTGCCATTCAGTGAAAGTTCGTACAAGCCGGCCACGGCAATGTAAGCCCGGGCTGATGCCACCTTTTTCTCTAGATTAAATTTTTTGCGATACCAGGGGGCAGGCTTCAGTCCGGTATCGTAACTGTCTGTGATCCAATGGGCTTTCCAGTTCCCCGTTCCCATCATCCCCGTCTCAAAAAAGGCCGTTTCCGACAAAGGGGACCAATTGCCCTTTTCATCCTCCACCTGTAC
>CAZLDP010000049.1:0-10821 GCA_964558145.1 uncultured Prolixibacteraceae bacterium
GGATATCGTTCTTCAGCGCGTCGTCATTGGGATTTTCCGAGAGTCGCTGTACCAGCACCTCCATCGCCTTGCTCTCAAGCGGATCATACTTGCTCACCTGCCAGTAGTTGAGCAGCAGCAACAGGGCCACGGCCACGCAGAAGATCCCGGCCACCACCGCCACATTACGCGACAACTCCAGGCGATTTCTCATGTTCATCTCAATCATAACTGAATGGTATTAGTCGGTACAATGGGAGTGGAATCCGGCATTTTCCGGTCAACGGGGCAATAATCCTGGCACCGGCCACAACTGAAACAGTCGCCACGATTGGGTACATAGTCGCTGTTGCGCCGAAAGATGACCTGCCCGAGAAGGGTCAGGGCGATGACCAGTCCGATAAATGCCCCGGCCAGCGTACTCCCAATCCTGAACTTCCCGCGGACCAGCGTCGCTTCTTCCACCAACTGCTCCATTGTTTTTCCGGAACTCAGGAAAGTCTGCACATCGATGTTGTCAGGGTCGTTTTTTACCTCGGGATGGGTGATCAGGTATTCGGCCAGGTACACTTCGGGATTGGCCCTGGAGAGCCAGGTATGGGATTGATAGCCTACGAAACCGCCAACTGCCACCCACAAGGGAATCAGCGCCGCATAGAGGAGAAATTTTTTGGTTCCTTCACGCGATCTTTTGATCACCTTGGGATCGGTGGGATAATCAATGGCGTCGAAGGGGCAGGAGGTAGTGCAGAGTTTACAGCGGATGCATTCGGAGGGAGTGATGGTCATGTGCCATTTGGAGACTCTGGAGGTCCATTTAAGCAGCACGCCGTAAGGGCAGAGAAAGCGGCAGTAAGGCCGGGCGATGAAAAGGCCCATGAGGAGAAAGGCGATGCCCAGGATTGCCATCAGGTGGGGGGCATCCATGCGGAAGATCCCTGCGAAGGGATCGTACCGGCAAATGAGAAAGTCGGTGCCGGTGGCTGCAAACAGGATGGCCAGGGTCAGATAGATATAGGGAATGATTCCCAGGGTATGGCGCAGCCAGGCAGGCATAGAGAGGGGTTTGATGATCACCAGATCCTGGATGGCCCCCAGGGGACAGGCGCTGCCGCAGAAGATCCTTCCGAAGAACAGGGAGAAGATCAGGGGCAGCAGAAAAAAAAGAAGCACAGTCACTGAGATGGCGTAGGTGGGATCGGCAAAGGAAAGGACCACATTCTGGAGGGATCCCACGGCACAGATGCAACCGTCGCGGTAAAAACCGAAGTAGAGCAGCGTGAAGATGGAGAGCCAGAGGACGCCCTGGCGGGATCGTTTCCGCAAGACCATCCAGGCGCCAGCACCCATCACCGCCACCAGCAGCATCACATCGAGCCACTCCATGGCAGTGGAACGAGGCTCCGGAGTCACCGTATCGGGCTGCTCATACCCCGACTCGAATTCGGGTTTGGGGAAACGCTGCATCTGCCCGGTAGCCGGAACCACAGACACCAGCCACAGCATTACAGCCACCAACCCCGGCATGACTATCCGTGTTAAACCTTTCTTCATTTTTAAAAATCCAAAACTTATGTCCGTAGAACTATTCGACCCTGTGATTCCAATCTGCTTCGACAAAACTGGCAACAACAACACTTTTCCTGCCTCAACCTTCTTTCGTGAAGCTCCCTTTGACCTGGTAAGCGTCGGTGACTTTCACGCGGTGGATGGCATTGGAGGGGCATACCCGGGCGATGGCACACTGGTTGCAGTTGACGCAGAGGTTGTGCATGATCTGCAGGTGGAGGGAACCATTCCCGAACGAGGTACACCCTTTCACGCATTTGGCACAGCCTATACAGAGATTCTCATCGATGATATATTCGAAATAGGGCTCTTCGATGAACTTGCGGGTGATGGCCGAAGTGGGACACAACTGGTTTTCACCGCCCGTATTGAGGTCGTTGCTCCCGGGCTTGAAATAGCCGCCGCAGAGATCGCAATACCCACAGAGGTCGTAAGCATGAACGCATTTGACAGCCGAGGGGGTCAAGACACAGTCGGTGGCGCACCTTCCGCACTGGGTACACGCAAAGGGATCGATTTGCCAGACCCATTTCTCCCCGGTCATACGGGCCGCAGCCAGTCCGCCGATACCCCCTAAGGCCAGGGCAAGCGATAGACGAACACCTCCCTGGATAAATTCCCTGCGGCTTTTTATTTTATCGTCTGCCATGCCCGGAGTTTTTAGAGTCACATTCCTGATACCTGCGGCAGTTGGCACATCCGCGGTTTTCACCGCACGCATGACCCGGGGTGACTCTTCCCGAAGCCAACAGGTAACCTGCCGCTGCAAGAAGAGCCCCAGTCATCAAAAGCCGTGCCCCCTTACGGATTAAACTTCGTCGTTCCATAGAAGCTATTTTTTTTCAAATACCCTGATCATTCTCTTCTCCGGGTCGAGGATATAAATCCGCCCTTTTTCGTCGGAAGTGATATCGGGAACCTTCTGGTCTTCCACAAATTTGGATGGAGGGGCCACCACGCCGACCAGTTCACCCGAAGGTTTGTAGACCTTAACCCTGAGGAGTCCCTTTTCAGAGGTTATCAGATTTCCATCGGGAAGGAAGGCGATGCGTGCGGGATTGCAGCACCCCCCGAAACCTTCGATTCCCGGAAAGGAGGCGGCCCAGAACCCCCGAAGCGCCCCGTCATAGGTATATTCTTCAAGGGCGTGTTTGCCCGGGTTGACCACCCAGAGATCCCCAAAGGGACTTACAGCCAACGAGAAAAAGGGACTGGGCACGATAAACCCGTGGCTGGTCCCCTCCCCTGTTTTCCCTTCGAATTCCAGTTCTTTGGATCCGTCGGGTGCATAACGGCAGACCACCCTTCGGCCTGCATCGGCGGCAAAGATCTTTCCGTCAGCGGCATCCAGGGAGGTGATAAAACTTGCGGTATCCAGCGTCGCAAAACTGCCGGTTCTGACTCCCGCCGTATCGAGGATGGCCACCGAGTTGCCACCGCTCACGTAGAATGAGCCTGCCGTCTCCAGAAACGTGAAGGGCTCAAAATCCAACGGAATCTCCTTCAGCAGCTTTCCGTAGGTATCGAGGCGGATCAGCCGCCGGTCACCCGAAACAGTGAGCGCTCCCCCGGCATACCCAATCGAGGTGGGATTCTCCATGGGAAGCTTCAGGTTGCGCGTTTCCCGGTAGAGAATCAGCGCTTCATCGACCACTTTCTGACTTTCCACATCATAGGCATAAGGATTGGTCTCCTGTTTGTCGGGACGGGTTGAGATGAAATCGGCCACAAAAATGAGGACGATGACTACCGCAAGGGCGATAAGTAAAAAAGTGAGTGTTCTGTTTTTCATATCTGATTTCCAACCATGTTATAATTTTTAGAAAGCCTCTTCAATGAACATTCAGGTTAACACATACCATAGTTTTGGAGTCGCGCAGTACCAGATAACCATCGGCCAGGCCAAGGGGAGCCCATGCATCGTGACCGTCGGTGATCACTTTGGCCTTGTCTAATTCCTGGTATCCCGAAATGGAAGGACGCAGGATGTAAAGTGTTCCGTCCTCATGGAGGAGGAAGATCTTACCGTCGGCCATGAAGTAGGGACCAAGGCCGAAGCGTTTATCGGAGCCACTGGACCAGACCACTTTCCGCGTATCGGAGGGATGGACGCAGACCAGTTGATTACGGAGGGTTCCCCCGTCTTTGGGGAGGATACCGAAGAGATGGCCGTTCCAAAACAAAGGGGTCTGTTGTTCACAGGCCAGACCTTCACTGGGTTTGTAGTCGTAGACCACGTCGACCGAGAATTTACCGCTGCTTTCCTTCAACTGGAGCATCATGCTTCCGGCGCCGTAACCTGCGGTGATAAAGATTTTTCCATCGGGCATACACACCGGGGAGGGGGCGACCACCTGTTTGTTCCAGGCAGACGTTTGCCAGAGGAGGGTTCCCCGGTCAGGGCCGTCGGCGGCAATACCGGCCATGCCCCCAGAGGCGCTGTAGACATACATTTTCCTTCCGCCGAAGGTAAAGGGCATGATCGAAGAGTGCGACATTTTCCAACTCCCCGGGTTGGGGGTTTCCCACAACCTGGCGCCTGTACGGAGGTCCACACCGATCATCAGGGCAGTACCTCCGGTAGCGATCACCGCTGTATTTCCGTCGATCAGGGGACATTGTCCCGTATACCAAAGGGGAACTTCCGATTGGTATTCCTTTTCCACGTCGATGCCCCATAGAAAATCACCCGTGGCCCTGTCGAGACACATCACGTGACAGCGGGGGCCAATGGTGACAATAAAACTGTCGGTGACGGCAGGAACCGTACGTGACATTCCGTGGTTTCGCTTAACGTGTACCTTGTAACCCCGGCGCCATTGTTCCTTTCCGGAGGTAAGCGAGAAACAGCGCAGGAAATCGGCATACTCCTCCTCGTTGTAGTCGAGGACGTAAACCAGACCTTTATAAATGGCGGCGCCGGAATGGCCCTCCCCCAACTGAACCGACCAGAGGATCTCAGGACCGGAACTCCCGAAATGATCCCTGAGGGGGACCGGCGAGACGGAGATGTTGTCGAAGGAAGAACCACGGAAACGGGGCCAGGTTTCATCCATAGGAGTATACTCATCGGCAAATCGGTCGAAGAGTTCCCCGATAAGTACCGTATCACCAGCCCCTCCGGCTCCCCGGTTGTCCATACCCGGAAGGCTCACGGTAAGCGAACGGGAAGGATCCCAGGTCAGCCACCAGAAAAAGGAAAGCAAGGCCAGAGCCGCCAGGCTCCAGGTAAGAATGCGCGGTAATTTATCCTGGTCGATCTTCACGTAAATATCCTTTGATCTGTTGAATCATCGAAAGGCCCCCTTTGCCTGGGAACCCCTCCTCCTGTCTGCCGTCATTTGATCTGGTAAACCATCAGCATCTCCCCGTGGCGGAGCAGGAGCTTTCCATCGCGGATGAAGGGATGGGCCCAGTGGGGTCCCGAACCTTCGGTCACCCGGAAGAAACTCACCACGTCGAGTTTCTCAGGAACAGGATTGACCAGTGCTACATTGCCCCGCTTTTCCTCATAGAGGTATAGCATGCCATCGGCCCACAAGACAGATCCCTTGTTCTCCCAGGTGGTTTCCCACTTGATTTCGCCGGTATCCCACTCCATGCACACCCAGTTGCCCTTGCCATTGTTGATCCAGTTGGAGCCATAGAGGTATCCGTCGACAAGCACCACCCCGTGATGATGGTTGTCAAAGACGGCGCTGGAATATTTTTCAGTGACCCCCGACCCGTCGGGATTCAACTTCAGCATCACAGCCCGGTAATCATAGCCCATGGTGATGAAGATCTCATCCTCTTTCCATACGGGGGTATTGGCCCAAATCAATCCGGGCTGGTCCCACTTGGCGCCATCCCAATACTGATATGACCAGGCCACCTTGCCCGACTCCGGAACAATGGCAATCAGGTTCCTGCCGGTGGCAGCCAGAATATAGCGGAAATCCTTGTATTCATAAAGGGCCGGAGAGATGTAACAGCGGGGACCGCCCACCGCGGGGGTCCGCCACACCTCCTCGCCGGTCATTTTATTGAAAGCCACTACTGAGGTTTTATTTCCTCCCGGGGAACAGATGACCAGGTCTCCGGCGATCAGGGGGCTCTCAGAGACTCCCCAAAAGTGCCATTCCGACTCGTACACCTTATCCACGTCGACCGACCAGACCTGCTTGCCATCGATTCTGCTGAAGCAGCTCAGTTTTCCGCTGCCCGACAATACATAAATCAGGTCTCCCTCCACCGTGGGAGTACTCCGCGTATCGGGGTAGGACTGCGACCAACTGCGGCCATAGGGTACCTGCCAGAGAATTTTCCCCTCCATGTCCACCGCAGAAAGATAATCCAAGGTATCGATCATCCCGGTGATGTAAATGGTCTGATCCACCAGGATGGGAGAAGAAAATCCTTTGCCCAGCTTATCACTTTTCATCAACAACTGCGGGCCCTCAGCGGGCCACGTTTTCATCAGACCGGTTTCATGGAGGAAATGACCATCGCGCAGCTCACCGCGCCACTGGGTAATTTGCGCGGAAAGCGAGCCCCAGAGTGTCAGATTGAAAATAAGGAGGAATAAAGTTTTTCTCATGAGAAATACATCGTAATAAATGTGAAAGAGTAGTAATGAAAGGGCCGGGTTGCGTTTTCAGGACACATTCATTCAAAAGACTTATTTTATCTTATAGGCAATCAGCGCGTTGCCGTGGCGGACCAGGAGGCGGGCCCCGTCGATGACCGGATGAGCCCAGTGTTGGGCTGTACCGTGGGTTACTTTGGTTTGAGAGAGGATTTTCAAACCGTTGGGATCGGCCAAAAAAAGTTCGCCCCGTTCAGTATACCCAATTAGAAGACCGTCTGCTGTAATGACCGTACCGTTGGCCAGACCTTTGAGCTGGTACTTTTCCTCACCCGTTTTCCAGTCAAGGGCCATCCAATAACGGTTTTTGTCCCCGGAACCATAAATCAGTCCGTTGACAAGTACCGCTCCTCCAATCCGGTTGTCCAAGGCGGCAGTCACCCATTCGGGATGAATCGATGAGCCATCGGGAGAGAGTTTCAGTTTCACACCCCCCTGGCCGTACCCGCTAAAACAGAAAAGGGCCCCGTCATGATAAAGGGGTGTATTGGGCTGAACACTCCATTGGTTGGGATGAGAATGGGTCCACAACAGTTTCCCGGTAGTGGCGTCGAGACCAGTGATCCACGATCCGGTGTGAGTCACCAGAAGGGTGCGACCGGGAATTTTCACCACCAGGGGCGAACAGTAGCCTGACAGGTCATTCTTGACATTGGCGGCCCAGATCAGTTTGCCGGTCTTCCTATGGAGCGCCACGATGGTCTTTTCGGGACCCCCGGGCGTCACAAAGAGCTTATCTCCGTCAATGGCAAAGGTTTCAGTAACCCCCCACTGGATATTACGCCCTCCGAATTCCTTGAAGGTATCCTTTTGCCATTTTACATTTCCGGAAGCAGTTTCCATGCAGGTAACCACCCCCAACCCGGAATACTGGTATAACAGGTCGCCCACAATCACAGGCGTGCTCCGGGAACCCGGATAGCTTTCAGTAAACTCAGGTCCATAAGGCGATTTCCAAAGCAGTTTGCCCTCGCCGGAGAGGGCATACACATAGCCTATATTCTCTTCCGTACCGGAGATGTAAATGGTCTGACCTACCACCACCGCCGAAGAAAAACCAGCCCCAAGGTTTTCATAGGTCCATACTATGGAGGGACCTTCATCCGGCCAACTGCGCAGTAAACCCGTCTCATCATAGGTTCCGTTACCATGAGGACCCCGCCAGCGGGTAGGAGTCTGGGATGTGGCCAACATGCTTGAAAACAGTAAAATAACAATTAAAAGTGTACGGATCTTCATAACTGAATATATTGTTAAAAATTTATATGCAATCCACCTGCAATCCGCGAGCCGAATTTAATTGAAAAATGGTTCAAACGGATGTATTAACAGCCTGTTAACAATCAGATGCTGTCTTTCAGTTCAAGACCACTCCTGTTTTTTCTTGTGATGTTAAACAGGATCTTCCGAAATGTCAAAATCCTTAACCGGATCATCTGATTTCTGCTGATTGAGAATCTCAACAATCTCAACCGGATTGAGTCTTTTTACGTTGGTAATGACCATGTCATCCTTCAGAAAATTACCATACTGGTTGCATTCATCAATGATCCCGCGAAAAATGTCCTTTAATTCAGCTCTGATAGGTAGTACCACCTGTGCGGACGAGTAATCCAGATTTTCAGTAAACTCCTCGACTTCTCCTTCGTTTTTTTCTATAACATACTTAATTTCATCGGAAAGTAGTTTTTGTTGCATTGCGGTAAGACCTTTTCCTTCCTTGTGGAAAAAAACAACAAAATACCTCAATTTCTGACCTTTACCGCCCAGACCGGTAGAAATAAAAATCTGCTGCTCATCGAGAAGCGAACTTTGGAGCAACATTCTGCTTTCCTGAAGTGCCAACGTCGCCCATTCCTTCAGGGCAGGATCAGGATCAGCCTGGTATTTTTCAATGGTCCTGAACGATTCCACTTCGACCGAAGCGGCAAGAGAAGCCAATATCTTCTTCTTCACCTGAATGGATACTTCAGGATCAAATAAAAGTGATGGCTGCGCCAGAAAACGTTGCGATTCCTTCCCCATTCTGAATTTCCTGGTAAACTTAAAATACTCCATCTGGAGTTGAACATCAATCTGTTCTTCAAGCACGTTGAAATTCTCGGGAAGGTTTTCCAATGCCTCCTGAATTTTCTTATATAAGAATTCTTCGTCCATTCATCAATTGAATAATTCACACAAAAATAGTGCCTTCCGCAAATTTCCATCTAAAAAAACCAATTTAATGGATTTTTAAGGAGATGGATCCCGTTGCCCGGTAAATAAATTATATTTGCAGCGACTATTTAGATTTAAATTAAATAAAATTACCAGTTGTTTTGAAGCTCAGTGAAGTCAGGAACAATGAGACGGTGGTGATTACCAAAATCCTGGGGCATGGGTCTTTCCGCAAACGGATCAGTGAAATGGGATTTGTAAAGGGGAAAGAGATCAGGGTGATCAAGAACGCGCCGTTCAACGGGGCCATTGAATACAAGATTCTTAATTACAATATCAGTCTGCGCCGGTCGGAGGCGGAGCGTATTGAGGTTGTACCTGCGGGTGAATACATTGCTCCCGACGTTTCAGGCTATGAGGGGGTGATTTCCCTGGAAGATGAAACTTTTGGGGTGGCAGTCCGGGGCAAAACCATCAACGTGGCGCTGGTAGGCAATCCCAATTCCGGAAAGACCACCCTTTACAACGGGTTGTCGGGAGCCCGGGAGAAGGTGGGCAATTACTGCGGGGTGACGGTGGACATCCGGAAGAGCAGTTTTGATGCTTTCGGGTACCGTTTCAATGTTTGCGACTTGCCAGGCACCTACAGTTTGACGGCCTACACCCCCGAGGAAATTTATGTCAGGAAGTTCATCTATGAGGAGACACCCGACATTGTGATCAACGTCCTGGAGGCGACCAACCTGGAAAGGAGTCTTTTTCTGACGACCCAGCTTATCGACATGGATCTGAGGATTGTGGCCGCCCTGAACATGTACGATGAACTGGAGGAGCAGAGTCAGTCACTGAGCCATGAGAACCTTGGCAAGCTGCTGGGGATTCCCTTTGTGCCGACAGTGAGTACGCGCGGGGAGGGCTTTGAGGAACTGCTTAAAAGAGTGATCTGTGTCTATGAAGGGAATGATCCTGTCACCCGCCATATCCATATCAACTACGGATCCGAAATTGAGTCTTCCCTGAAGGTCATCCGCAGGAAGATCAAGGAGAACAAGCCCATCACCGACAAGATCAGTTCCCGCTTTCTGGCCCTTAAAATGCTGGAAAAGGACAAGCATGTACTGGAATTGCTGTCGGACTACCCCAATTACATGGAGATCGTTGCCCTTGCGCACCGGGAAATCACCCGTATGGAAGGGTTGTATGGGGAGGAGAGCGAGTCAGTGGTCACTGATGCCAAGTATGCCTTTATTTCCGGGGCCTTGAAAGAGACTCTGCGGGAGCAGGCACCTGTAGTCCGGAATCTCTCCGAGAAAATCGACCGGATAATAACCCACCCTAAGTTGGCATTTCCCATTTTCGCGGGTATCCTTTTCCTGGTATTCTGGGGCACATTTACCCTGGGGGCTTATCCGATGGGGTGGATCGATTCGGGGATTGGCTGGTTAAGCAACGGCTTGCGGTCCATTCTTCCGGAGGGGATGCTCAAGGAGCTGCTGATCGACGGAATCATCAGCGGCACGGGAAGCGTCTTGGTTTTCCTGCCCAATATCCTGATTCTCTTTTTCTTTATCGCCCTGCTCGAAGGAACGGGTTACATGGCGCGGGCAGCCTTCATCATGGACAAGATCATGCACCGCTTCGGCCTGCACGGTCGTTCCTTTATCCCTATGATCATGGGATTCGGCTGCAACGTACCTGCCATTATGGCCACCCGCACCTTACGCAACAAGGGGGACCGGATCCTGACCATGCTGATCGTTCCCTTCATGTCGTGCAGCGCCCGGCTTCCGGTTTACATCCTGATCATCTCTGCATTTTTTACCAGTCATCAAGCCCTGATCCTCATCTGCATTTATGCCTTCGGGATCATCCTGGCCTTTCTGACCGCCCAGATCCTCAACCGGCTGTTTTTCCGCAACAAGGAGATCCCCTTTGTCATGGAACTCCCGGCTTACCGGATGCCTACCCTGAAAAACATCTTTTTCCACATGTGGGACAAGAGCAGACATTACCTCCGGAAGATCGGCACGGTAATCCTGATCGGGGTGATCATCATTTGGGTGTTGGAATATTTCCCGCGGACTGCCCCGAAACAGGCGGTCGGAGCACCACAAGAACAACCGGCGCAGGTACATACCGCTCAGGTTAAACCGGGTGCAACCGGAATTGCGACTCCTGTTGCCAATGAAGTGGAGACTCCTGCGGAAACAGTTGTGGCAGCGGAAACCCTGCATCTGAGCCACTCCTATCTGGGACGCCTTGGCAAAATGATCGAACCGGCGATGTCCCCTCTGGGTTTTGACTGGAAGATGAGTGTAGCGCTGTTGGCCGGACTTCCCGCCAAGGAGATCATCATCAGCACCCTCGGGGTGTTATATCAAACCAATGTGGAAGAGTCGACCGTCAACCTTCAGGTAAAACTGCAAAACGAAGTCCACACGAGCGGCAAACTCCGGGGGAAACCGGTGTTCACCACCGCCTCTGCACTG